>CAZHJO010000669.1:0-1850 GCA_964532755.1 uncultured Maribacter sp.
GACAATTTCCTGGAAATGGGCTATGACCTTTCCAAAGTTATGTTCATAGCTACAGCGAACAGCTTGGCTACAATTCAACCTGCTCTCAGGGATAGAATGGAAATTATAAATGTTACCGGATATACCATTGAGGAGAAGGTGGAAATTGCCAAAAGGCACCTGTTGCCCAAACAATTGAAAGAGCACGGACTAAAATCAAAAGATCTTAAAATTGGAAAAACCCAATTAGAAAAAATCGTGGAGGGCTATACCAGGGAATCAGGAGTTCGTTCTTTGGAAAAACAAATTGCCAAAGTGGTTCGCTATGCAGCGAAATCAATTGCTGTTGAAGAGGAGTACAACGTTAAAATCAGCAATGAGGATGTTGAGAAAATATTAGGACCTGCCCGAATGGAAAGGGATAAGTATGAAAGTAATGAGGTCGCCGGAGTGGTTACAGGTTTGGCATGGACGAGTGTTGGTGGGGATATCCTTTTTATAGAGTCAATCCTATCCAAAGGAAAAGGTACGCTGAATATTACAGGAAATTTGGGAAAGGTCATGAAGGAGTCGGCCACTATTGCCATGGAGTACATAAAATCCAATGCCGATAGTTTTGGTATAGATCCCACGGTTTTTGATAAATACAATGTGCATATTCATGTGCCCGAAGGTGCCACACCTAAAGACGGGCCTAGTGCTGGTATAACTATGCTGACCTCCTTGGTATCCTTATTTACGCAGAAAAAGGTGAAGAAAAGCTTGGCCATGACCGGTGAAATCACCTTACGTGGTAAAGTCTTGCCCGTCGGTGGTATCAAGGAAAAAATTCTTGCAGCCAAGCGTGCAAAAGTCAAGGAGATCATCTTATGCGAAGAAAATAGAAAGGATATTCTTGATATTAAGGAGAACTATTTAAGAGGGCTTACATTTCACTATGTTTCAGACATGAGTGAAGTAATCGATTTGGCAATTACGAATCAGAAAGTTAAAAACGCAAAAACACTTTAGGGATTAGACTCCATTTTTCTATCTATTTTTAACCCATGGAAAAAATTACCATAGCAATTGATGGGTATTCCTCAACAGGCAAAAGTACCATTGCAAAACAATTGGCTAAGGCGCTGGGGTATATTTATGTAGATACGGGCGCTATGTATAGGGCCGTTACATTATATGCCATACGCAACGGTTTTGTAACCGCTGATAAATGTGATAAAGAGGCATTAGTTGATTCTTTGTCGAAAATCAGTTTGAAGTTTGTTTATAATGCTAGTTTGGGTTTTGCTGAAATGTATATGAATGATGAAAATGTGGAACGTGAGATTAGAACCATGGAAGTTTCCAAGCTGGTAAGTAAAGTGGCCACCATTGAGGAAGTTCGTAAGAAGTTGGTAATCATTCAAAAGGCAATGGGCCTCGAAAAAGGCATCGTCATGGACGGCAGGGATATTGGAACGGTTGTCTTCCCTGATGCCGAATTAAAAATTTTCATGACAGCTTCACCTGGAAAAAGAGCGACCAGACGTTATAAAGAACTGTTGGGTAAAGGTGAGGATGTCAACTATGAAGAGGTATTGAAAAATGTCGAGCATAGGGACTACATTGATACCCATAGAGCGATTTCCCCATTAAAGAAGGCTAAAAATGCCATTGTATTCGATAATAGTGATATGGGGCTCGTAGAACAGTTTTCCCGGGTTCTGAACATATCGAAACGGGTCATAGAAAAACAAAAAAAAGACGTTCATTGAACGTCTTTTTTGATATGTACTAGTTACCTAATTCCTATGGATTTGGAATAACCAAAACCTGATCAGGATGAATTAAATCCGGATTTTTAAGAATATTTGTATTCGCAGCGAATATTT
>CAZHJO010000670.1:0-1846 GCA_964532755.1 uncultured Maribacter sp.
TCATAGTTGGTTTTCAAAGAGCGGCTTTCTCGAATGAAGCTGGCGCCGGTTCAGCGGCTATCGCGCATTCAGCGGTAAAAACCAAGTACCCTGCAAGCGAAGGAGTTGTTGCGCTGTTGGAACCATTTATCGATACAGTGGTCATTTGTACGATGACTGCGTTGGTTATTATTTTCTTTAATATGGATGCAGGTGCTTTTGATTACGGAAATTCTGTCGACAGTACCGTATTATTGAATGAATCAGGTACATACGTTGGCGGAGTTGATTTAACGTCCATGGCGTACGATTCGGTTATTCCAGGATTTAGATATATACTTACCATAGCAATAATTCTATTTGCTTTTTCCACAATGATTTCATGGTCCTATTATGGCCTGCAATCTTGGAAATACCTTTTCGGTAGAGGCAAAAGGGCTGATGTTGTTTACAAAGTGCTGTTTTTGTTGTTTGTAGTTGTTGGTGCTGCAGCTACTTTGGATGCGGTCATCAAATTCTCGGATGCCATGATATTGGCACTGGTATTCCCTAATATGATTGGTCTATTATTCCTATTCCCCAGGGTTCGTGAAGAACTGGATAAATATGTAGACGATATTAAGAAATTCGTTAAAGGCTAGATGAGCTTCCCATGAATAAATTAAAATCCCACTTTTCCTTTAGTAAACAGGAGCGAAGTGGGATTTTCTTTTTACTACTGATCATTGTGACTTTACAAGTAGTTTTTTATGCGATGAACTACGCTTTTAGTCCTATGGAAGGAAAAGTAGTAATTGATAAAGAGACGCAAGCCAAGTTCGATGCCTTAAAGCAAAAATCCCAAGAAAAGGATTCCATTCGGATTTTTCCGTTTAATCCCAATTTTATCTCGGACTACAAAGGATATACCTTGGGCATGTCCTTGGAAGAAATTAATAGGCTACACGCTTTTAGGGCACAGCATGAATTCGTTAACAACGCTGATGAATTTCAAAAAGTCACACTAGTATCGGATTCATTACTACAAGTTATTTCACCTTATTTCAAGTTTCCGGAATGGACAAATAACAAATCTACGAACCATAAGAGAACTTCCACTTTAAGAAACCAAAAGGACTTAATTACTGAAAATGAAAAATTCCAGGTATATGACCTAAATAGTGCAACCGCCGAAGATTTAAAAACTGTAAATGGTATTGGTGATAAATTATCCGCCAGAATCGTAAAATTCAGGGACAGGCTAGGTGGTTTTTTATTGGATGACCAATTGAATGATGTCTATGGACTTGAACCTGAGGTCGTTGGTCGTACATTAGAGAAATTCCAGGTGCTAAGTAGACCTTCAATTAAGAAAATCAATATCAATAGTGCTACGGTTGATGAAATTGCCAAGTTGATTTATATACGATATAATGTGGCAACAAATATTGTGGAATATAGGGAAATCAACGGATCAATTTCTTCCTTTAATGAATTAACAAAAATTGTGGATTTTCCTGTAGATAAGATACATAGAATTGAATTATATTTGTCCCTCTAAAAAAATTGCAAATGTTTAAAGATACCATGTGCTTTGATTACTCTGAAACCCAAGAGCACGTCGCTTCGGCTGCCAAAAAGTTTTCAGAGCAACATATAAGACCCCATATTATGGAATGGGATGAAGCCCAAACTTTTCCAGTTGAGCTTTTTAAGAAAGCCGGTGAAATGGGTTTCATGGGCGTCCTGGTTCCAGAGGAATACGGTGGATCTGGTCTAGGTTACCATGAGTATATTGCTATTCTTGAAGAAATTTCCAAGGTAGATCCTTCGATTGGTCTTTCTGTTGCAGCACACAATTCGCTTTGTACAAACCATATTTTGTCTT
>CAZHJO010000671.1:0-1835 GCA_964532755.1 uncultured Maribacter sp.
AACACTACGCCCGCCACGAAAAGGCCCTATGTTTCGCCATTTTAGACCATGGAACATGGAGTCTTGAACTACAATCACTGGTTCGGTGTTTTTCTTTTTACGTTTTTGGGATTGCATTGCAATTGGTAATACAAATAATGCAATCAATAAGAATTGTAATGGTTTCATGTGGTTGACCGGTATTATTTTATAGTTGCGATTACATTCAAAATTAAGAATGCGTAAGATAAATATTTTGAATCATATTCATATGATGCAGTTCGTGCCCTAAAATATGATATCCCAAGGCTCGAACACTTGATTGGTTCTTATTGGCTATGCCTATTCGTAAAAGTGCTTTTTGGGTAAAACCGTTGAACAGGGATATGGTAGAATTGCGCACGGCTTTATATTCATCCATTATATTAGCGATAGTTCTTTGTGAAGCATCAGAATAAACAATGTAATCATCTTGTTCAAAACCTGGCAGTTCGGTTTTATCATTTCGCGCAAAGCACAGCGCACGGTACCCATAAATTCTTTCATCATCCAAGATATGGACCAATACTTCCTTGATAGACCACTTGTCTGGGGCATACCTAAAATCCAGTTGTTCTTTGGTCAATGAATCAACAATTGATATAGCGTTTTTTAGGCTGTCTTCTAATTGGGTTAATAGTGAATCATCCTTCTTTACCCATTGCATATACATCTCTGCATATTCTGGATATTCTTCTTTTGTTGGAAATTGAATTTTTTGATACATTTTCACCTCTTTTCAGCGGATTTGCAATCTACTGAAGTAAGAGGAAGAAAATAAACCTAAAAGAGATTATTTTGGTATTTGATTAAAATTTTTGGACAAAATCCTCAGGCTTAAACCCATTATTGAAGGTAATGTCCTTAAAAGTATAAGCACCATTTAACTGATACTCTCCTTTCTCATTAGGGCCATAGGATTTACGCACCGTAGAAATATACAGTCCATCAACTACTTCGTAATCAAGGGTCATTTTAAGGATCGGTTCGTTGATACCCCAATCGGGCAATGAAAAGAAAAATAGATCTATGAGATGTGTATTTGGATTGAAATAAAGAATGTATTCATCGTTTTTCTCTTTTTTTGTAACATCCGCATTGTAGGTTAAACCCACTTTATCATACAGAATACCATTGATTTTTTCGGTCCCCAAATGTTTATAGTTAGTACCGGGGTCTTTTAATTTGTACATCATCGTAAACCAATAAAAATTAACCTTTCTTAAAAAAATGGTCGCCCCAATTGCTTTTTCATCTGTTATTTCCTTTCCGTCCAAGCTCAAAATTGGTTTGCCAAATACCAAGGATTGCACAGCAAGGCCTTCTTTACCAGGTAATACATTGCGCTTGTGCTCTTCATATGAACCCCAAGAATGCTCTCCATTAAAAATATGCCGCTCTAATGATACATCCCTGCCATGATCAAAATTATCATAGATATAGGTAAATTGCACGTCCTTTTTAGAGGCCAATTTTTTATAACCTCCATTTACAGCGACCAAAGCGTCAATTAGTTGTGCCGATTTGGAATCGGTTTGTGCGATACCAGAGCATAGCGCAAAGGTAATAGCCGATAATACGATGCTCTTTTTTAATGTACTCATCTTCATTTTGTTTTTATTGGATTTTATTCATTTGATAGTCGAAACAATCATGAATAACTTTCGTACAAAAGGCAGACAAATTTGGTGTGATCAATTCTGGGTTGTCTTTGAACTAGTACCCAGAGGTACATTCTATCTTCTAGGATCAGTGAAGGCTTATGACTTTCGTAATTTTCCATGCATCATTAGCATATTGCCAAAGTACAATGAATT
>CAZHJO010000672.1:0-1827 GCA_964532755.1 uncultured Maribacter sp.
GTACGATCGCTAAGTACCATGCCCAATGGGGTACTATGGCTTAGCACAGATACCAATGGATTGATTCACCTTGATGCCGAAGGTAATTATGTGGTTTTTGATGAAAAAAGCTATACACCATCGAAAGTAGCTGCCTATCGTTGTCTGGGATTGGATAGTAATTTACAGCTTTGGGTAGGTACGGCAGAAGGGTTGGTATATTCTTCCCAAACACTTCCAGGCCCATTGGAGACTAAGGTACCCATTATAAAAGAAATGAAGATAGACCAAAAGGAAGTGTCAGTTGACAAAGAGATCGGATTGGGTGAAGAGAGAACCATACAACTGGAAATGGCCACGGTTACCTTCCCGAGTAATGATATAAATTATCGGTACAAGATGTTTGAAAGCAACACCCCGACCGATGAAATAGAAGATATAGTCTGGATTACTTCAGCAACCTCGAATATTATCCCAAAAGAAACACTTGCCGGAAATTATAAACTATGGATTCAGGGCCAGAAACAAGGGGGCTATGCATGGAGCAAGTCCAAGGAAGTAATCATAAGGATATATAAAAAATGGTATGCCACATGGTGGGGGATTCTCTTGTTAGGCACTTTAGGCCTTCTTTTCTTTTGGTATTTCGCGAGGCAATGGTTTTTAAAGCGCATTAGTAATTTACAATTCACTTTAAACCAGAAAGAGATGGAATTGGCTTCACAGTCCTCAACACTTGCCGATAAGCAAGAAGAGCTGAAACACACTGGTGCCAATATATATCTGCTGCAACGGTTGATTCGTCAAATTCCTAATAACGCTTCGTGGAAAGATGTTTTGCCTGTTTTAAGGAAACTTGTTGACCTTCAAGTAGGAATCGACGCCTTTGAATTGGCATTTAAGAAAGAAGACGATATTACGTATTGGGGGTATAAACACGGCAGCCAGGAAGCCGTTATAAGACAAGAAGAATTCAACGAAAAAATAAATCTTGCCAGCTATGTTATAGTGACTGGGAAGCCAATTTCAATCGATGACTTTAATGTAGAAGCCCCACAATATATAAGCGGTAAGAGTAAAAGGGGCTATGCATCACATTTGCTTTTACCTTTTCAACAAAAAAAGGGGACTATGGCAGTATTATGTGTTTACAACAAGGACAAAGCCATGTTCTCGCAACGCGATATCACCTTGCTGCAGATACTGACCTCATTTTTGTCGATTAGTATTGTAGATGAATTAAAATAAATGTTCAATTGTAGATTCATATCAGGCACACTACTCTGTTTGGCAATGCTCCAAGTAACTATTGGTTTTGCGGGTATTACATTGAGAGATACATTGTTGGTCGGTATCCATCAGGATCCGCCATTTGTAATCAAGGATACTGAAGGTTTTTCGGGTGTCTCGATCGACCTTTGGGAACATATAGCCAAAGAGATGGAGATTGCCTTTGAGTACCAGGAATTCACTGATGTGGTGGGTATTGTTCGTTCCTTGGACTATAATGAATTGGATCTTACGATCAATCCAATGGCAAATAGCCCAAGTCGACTTGAACGGTTTCAGGTAAGTCAACCTTTTTTTATTTCAAGAATAGGTGTGGCAACAACCACACATAGCCGGAGTCAATTTCAGATTTTTATTACTAATTTTTTCTCCATTGATTTTTTGAATGTGGTGTTATTTCTTCTGATTATTCTTTTGAGTTTTGGAACCATTCTGTGGTTTGTTGAAAGACGAAAGAACAAGTACCAATTCAGGCCGGGCATCAAAGGATTATTTGATGGCTTGTGGTGGGCAGCGGTTACGATGACAACGGTTGGTTATGGTGACAAGGCTCCAAAA
>CAZHJO010000673.1:0-1823 GCA_964532755.1 uncultured Maribacter sp.
CTCGATGTAATACAGCATCCCAGAAGAATTTTATACTTTTAAGGCACAAGTATTTCATATGAAAAGATTCTCTAAAATCACCACGCTTTTATTGATTATCCTTGGCATTTATTGGGTTTTTAAATCGTCAATGCCCACCTATAAATCTGATCTTAAGGCGTCTGAAAACGTATTTTCAACTGATAGGGCGCTTACCCATGTAGAAAATATCTCCAAAAAGCCACACGGAGTAGGTTTTCCTGCCCATGACGAAGTACGCTCATATATAGTTTCAGAATTGGAAGCATTAGGTCTGGAAACCTCAATACAAGAAGGCTATACAGCTGGGGATTGGGGCAATTTAAGCAGAGCGACCAATATTCTGGCCCGTATCAAGGGTATTGATAATAACAAGGCATTATTATTACTTTCCCATTATGATAGTAGTCCGCATTCCTCATTGGGAGCGAGTGACGCTGGGAGTGGGGTTGCAACAATCTTAGAGGGCATTCGAGCATTTCTATCAGAAAAAAAACAAGCTAAAAATGACATTATTATCCTTATTACCGATGCCGAGGAATTGGGTCTTAATGGTGCTGACCTGTTCGTAAACAACCATCCCTGGGCAAAGGATGTTGGACTGGTTTTGAATTTTGAGGCTCGTGGTAGCGGTGGACCAAGTTATATGCTCATTGAGACGAATCGTGGCAACGGAAAACTCATTGAGGAATTTACCATCGCCAGTCCTGATTATCCCGTGGCAAATTCGTTGGTTTATAGTATTTATAAAATGTTACCCAATGATACCGATCTTACCGTATTTAGGGAAGATGGGGATATTGAAGGATTGAATTTCGCATTTATCGATGACCATTATGATTATCATACTGCCCGGGACAACTATGAACGGTTGGACCGTAATACCTTGGCCCACCAAGGCAGTTATTTGATGCCCTTATTATCACATTTTGCAACTGCCGATTTGAGCAATCTCAAAAGCTTGGATGATTTCATCTACTTCAATGTGCCGTTCTTTAAACTGGTTTCATATCCGTTTGGATGGATCTGGCCAATGTTCGGACTGGCAATACTATTTTTTATTATCCTTTTAGTTGTTGGTTTCAAGAAGAAAGTCTTGCAATTGAACGAATTGGCAGCAGGCTTTTTACCCCTGCTAATCGCCTTGATTATTAACAGTGTTGTTGGTTTTTATAGCTGGACATTCCTTAAGTGGGTCTACCCTGAGTACAAGGATATTTTGCATGGATTTACGTATAATGGCCATACCTATATTGCTGCCTTTGTTCTATTCTCCGTGGCTGTTTGTTTCTGGGTGTATAACAAGTTTAAAAAAATAGGGACACCCAACCTTTTGGTGGCTCCCTTGTTTTTATGGCTTGTGATTTGTGGCTTGGTTTCGGTTTATCTACAAGGGGCAAGCTTTTTTATAATTCCGGTTTATGCGTTGTTGGTTTCGTTAATGGTGGTCATTAACCAAAAAGAGCCCAGCCCGTATTTGTTGGTCATTTTAGCTTTACCTGCACTATGGATTTATGCCCCATTCATTAAAATGTTCCCTGTTGGACTAGGATTGAAAATGATGGTTGCCGCTACCTTATTAACTACCTTATCCTTTTTTCTTTTGCTGCCCGTATTCGGATTTTACAAGAATAAGAACCGGCTTGCCTTCTTAGGTTTCATTTTGTTCATTGGACTAATGATTTCGGCTCATTTTAATTCGGGATTTACAGCAGAAAACGCAAAACCCAGTAGCCTGCTGTATGTCTTCGATGCAGATAACAACACCGCTCAATGGGCTACCTATGAACATGAAATATCCGAAT
>CAZHJO010000674.1:0-1819 GCA_964532755.1 uncultured Maribacter sp.
CGGGGTGCCACCAAACAGTATCCCCTGGCTGCAGTTTTGGAATACTACACAACCCCTTAATAAGGGGGGCGTGCCATTCTTTGCTCACATTAAAGGCTTTTTTAGCCAGTGAACCACACCAATCATCGTAAGGCACATCCCCTAACAACGGCCGCAACATTAAATAACTTGTCGCCTCTTTAAGGAAGGGTATTACTTGTAGGGTGCCATCCCCTTCGCCCTGGGCAGTCAATGCCGTCCATCCTTGAAAGGCTCTAAACACCCTACATACTGCGGGTGAAGGTATAAATTCTATCTCTAAACGTGACGATAGATCAAAGGGGGAATAATTCTCCCAGGTACCCTTAAAAATAGGCTCATATGTTTTGCGGTAATTCGGCTCTAACCAGCGCTCTACTGAACCACTATCTAGGTGGGGCGAAAGCCCAAAGGAGGTATCTTGGGGTTCGCGCATACGAATACGGTCGGCATAACTTAGCATTTTATCTTTGCTGAACCGGCCATTATCATTCCAAAGTCCATTCAAAAAACATTGTACTTGGAACATGTTCTTATGCTGGCGTGCTTCAATTTGGGGTTTGCTCCAATAAATACCGTAAACCTGGGGTTTGCTATCCTTAAGGCTACCAAAATAATTGTCTTCCACATTTATTTCTTGCCCTAAATAGTCATTGCGTTCAAGATAGTCCTTCACTTCTGAGTTCCAACCTTCTGCGAGCTCTTTTGGGAACACATTTTTTATGATTAGGCAGCCTCTTTTTTTAACTCGCTCCGTATTGATCGTTGTGGGATTATTGAGAACATCCTGAAATTCAATTATTGGAATCGGTGATATTCCCGACTCTTTTTCAGCTTTCAATTCTTGAACACGCTCTTCAATGGCAGTATTGAGACGCTCCCATGCTCCTTCTAAATCACCGATTTCATCTTTGATCGAATTTTTCACATTTTCAGCGGACGATTCCATGATCTTTATTATTTATACTTATAAAAGTATTGGATTAAATAATGGATTTAGGTATGTAGGACTACTAAATTTTAACTTTTTTGGTATTTTGTTTTTTTATTTTTAGGCCTATTGAGGTTTCCCCATGGCTTCGACAAGAAGAAGATTTTAGTCTTTATCGGCATTGGTCTTTTTAGCTTCTTTCTCCTTAAATACCTTATTCGCGGCTTTCATATCGGCATAGCGGGGATCTTGTATATAATCCTGTTTCAGCATTTTCATCACCTCAATGCTCAAAAACCCAAACTCGCTCACTACCTTACCATAAAAGCGGTACACACCCCTACCCCTAAAATAATATTGGGCCGCTACGGGTGGAAACAACACCGTATCGAAAACCTTGCCCTGTTGATCCAATAGCGTCGCAAAATGCATGCGCTTTCCGTTATGGGTGCTGGTATTCTTGACCGTGACCAAATAACCGTAAATATCGATATGGTTTCCTAAATAGCGTTCCAAATCCCTACTGCCATGGTCATTTTTGGGCGGCTCTTTCAATAACTCAAAAGGGCTGCAGAGGCAAAAGCCCAAGAGTTCCAATTGGGTAAAGGCCATTTCGAGGTCAGTGGTATGCATCTTGGGAATGCTGAACTTCTGGTGTCGTGGCGGAAACAGCTTTGGGTGATCTACCAACATCCCCTTGGAAAGGAACAAATGTGCCTGCCACAACAACTCGTGCTGATTAACCTTAGTAAACCGGAAAGCATCAATCCGGATAAGGATACTTACCTGTTCCACAGAAATGACCACGCGATCCAAAAAATCGGCCAAGGAGGTAAAGGACCCGTTCACCATTCTTTCCTTAAGGATACG
>CAZHJO010000675.1:0-1815 GCA_964532755.1 uncultured Maribacter sp.
GTCATAGCGTTCTTGTAAACACTACAATATACTACAAATCCCTCTTTTTCAACAATGCATAGGATAAATAGATGAATATGAACGTCCAACCAGCAACGATCAAGATTTCGTGCCAATGTACCCCATAGTCCATTTCAAACTTTTCGCCTATCTGGTCTGCTACGGACTGTACCGCACCTAATCTTGAGAATGGTTCATCAATGAGTTTCCACATCGAATTAAGCGGAAAAAAGCCCATAACAAGGTCGGTTGTATCCCCATCAAAGAGTTTCCAACGTATCATTCCCCTGACAAATCCTTCAAAAACCTGCCATAAGATCAGAAAGCCCAAGGCAAATGCTGAGCGTTTGACCAGTATACCAAGAAAGAGACAAAAAGAGAAAAACCCAATTAATTTCACGAAAAATGCCAGTAAGAATTCCAGGTCGGAAAAGATGATTGAAATTTCATTGTAATCCGAGTAAATAAGGCCTAAAATCATTGAAACCACAAAAACAAAGACGGTTGATATCAATGAAAAGGACACTACGGTCAAAAACTTGGAAAGAATGAATTCTTTTTTCGATAAACCATCTATCAAATTTTGCTTGATTGTTTTATTGCTGTATTCATTGGCCATCATTGAAACTATGACAATGGCCAGGAACAACTTGAAAAAGGCCGTTATGAAGGTATTGAAGTGCCAGATATAAGGAAAATTAAAGATGCCCTGTTCGGCCAAATGAAATTTAATCGGGCCAATATCGAACTTTATCGCAGCCACTAATGCAATTGATGTCAACAATACGAAATAGGAGATAATCAATATTTTGCTAACCCTGTTGTTCCAAAGTTTAATGAATTCTATTTGTAGTAATCGTAACATGCTTATTTATTGGTTTAGTTAGCTTCATTTTTTGGTCAAGGCCAAGAACTGTTCTTCCAGACTTTCTTTTCTTTTCACTAAATGTGAAAGCACAATACCCTCGTCCATTAGGCTTTTATTCAAGACTTCGGAATTCATTTCTTCAAGTAGAAAAGCAGTAATCAATCCGTTTTCAGTTTTTATTTTACCGAAACAGCTGTCGTTTTCTAGGTAGGCCAATAATTTTGCATTGTCACCTGATCTTAATTCAAAAAAGCCATGGCTGGCCATCATATCTTCCACACGGCCAGAATATAGTTTTTGGCCTTTACGAAGAATTACGACATGGCTGCACACCTTTTCGACTTCATCTAAAAGGTGGGAAGCTAAAAGTATGGTCGTACCTTGCGATGCAACCTTTTTTATGATTTCACGAATTTTATGGATTCCCTGTGGATCCAAGCCATTGGTAGGTTCATCAAGTATCAATATTTCTGGATCATTTAATAAGGCTGAAGCAATTGCCAACCGCTGTTTCATACCCAGGGAGTAGGTTCTGAATTTACTGTTCTTACGATCCAATAAACCAACCAGCTCTAATTTTTCCTCCACCTTGTCGTTTGGCACTTCCTTGATTTTACAGACCAGTTTTAAATTCTGTATGGCCGTCATGTAAGGATAAAAGTTTGGTCGCTCAATGATTGCCCCAACTTTCTTAAGGGCCTCATGTGTTGAGGTATTACCATCGAACCAGGAAAAATCCCCAGAGGATCGATTTACCACATTGAGCACCACTCCCAAAGTGGTTGATTTCCCACTACCGTTAGGTCCTAAAAGACCGTAAACATTCCCTTTTTCAATCGTGAATGAAAGGTCTTTGACGGCAGTTAGGTACCCGAATTTTTTTGTGAGATTGTGTACGGTAAGTATCTTTTCCAAAATAGGAGACGTTTTTAGGAGGTTTATAGTAA
>CAZHJO010000676.1:0-1813 GCA_964532755.1 uncultured Maribacter sp.
GATCCATATTCATTTCTTTAGCCGCCTTTGAAATTATTCGTTCCAAAAGATACGTGGCTTCTGGGCGGCCAGCACCACGATAGGCATCTACAACGACTGTATGTGTAAATGGCGCTATTACATTCAAATGAATCAAAGGAGTAGTATACACCCCTTGGAACAAAGTTCCGTGGAGATATGTAGGTACTGCAGGTGCGAAAGTTGAAAGATAGGCACCCATAGCACAATACTCATCCGTCAGATGTGCAACAATTTTTCCATCTTTATCAAAACCCATTTTGGAGTGCACAACGTGATCCCTACCATGGGCATCGGTCAAGAAAGCTTCACTTCGATCGGATGTCCATTTTACGGGACGACCGATTTCCTTGGATATCCAAGTGAGTAGTGCTTCCTCGGTATAATGGTACACCTTACTTCCAAAACCACCACCAACGTCATAGGAAACCACACGTACCTTATGTTCCGGAATCCCTAAAACGAAAGCACATAACAATAATCTTATTAAATGCGGGTTTTGGGTACTAGTGTATAAGGTCCATTTTCCTGCATTTATATCATAATCGGCGATATAGCTTCTTGGTTCCATAGCATTGGGCGCAACTCTATGATTGCGATATTCCATCTCGGTAACATGATGTGCGCTTGCCAGAGCGGCTTCTACTTCGGTCCTGTCATTTCCTATACACCAATCAAAAGCAGCATTGTCTCCCCATTCTTCATGCACCAAAGGTGCACCTGGCTCCATCGCTTTTTTGGGGTCGGTTACAGCGGGTAGTTCTTCGTAATCCACTTCCACAAGTTCCGCAGCATCCCTGGCCAGTTCCAAACTCTCTGCAACTACTATGGCCACTGCTTCTCCCAAGTGGTTTATTTTATCTTTCGCCAATAAAGGGTGTACAGGTTCACGCATAGTATCCCCGTTCTTAAAATTCACCTGCCATCCACAGGGTACACCATAAGCTCCGCAACCATCCTGACCCGTATAAATAGCAACAACACCTTCAGCTTTTTGGGCTTCGCCTAAATCTATGTTCAGCACCTTAGCATGCGCATATGGACTCCGAACAAAAGCAGCTTGTGTCATGTTAGGTAGTTTAATATCATCTGTAAATCGGCCTGCTCCCTTAAGAAAACGGGCATCTTCACGTCTTTTTACTGATTTTCCTATAAATTTTGCCATGACCTAACTGTTTAGTTGTTCAGCGGCTTGCTGAATTGATTTTACAATATTATGATAGCCCGTACATCGACAGAAATTACCTTCTAGACCATGACGAATTTCTTCTTCTGTCGGATTGGGAATGTTCTTTAAAATATCTACGGCTGTCATAACCATCCCAGGCGTACAAAATCCGCATTGCAAACCATGATTTTCCTTAAACGCTTCTTGAATAGGATGCATTTGATCTCCATTTGCCATGCCCTCTATAGTTGTTAATTCACAACCATCCGCTTGCACTGCCAATAGCGTACATGATTTAACAGCATTCCCGTCTAAAGTAATTGTACATGCTCCACATCCACTTGTATCACAACCAACATGTGTTCCCGTTAAATCCAACACTTCGCGTAGGTAATGAACCAAACTCATTCTTGGTTCGATATCATTGGAAAAGGATTTCCCATTTATTGTTAATGAAATTTGCATATCGTATGATTTTAAATTGTTTGATCTTCCACTTCTTTTTCCAAGGCCTCAAAAAATTGTTTGGACAGAGTACTTACCACCCCACTCATAATACGCTGTCCCATTCTTGCAAGTGTACCTGACATTTTTGCTTCCCCCGTATATTCAACTCGTGTTTTATCA
>CAZHJO010000677.1:0-1809 GCA_964532755.1 uncultured Maribacter sp.
AACTTCCGCAGGAAGTTATAAGAATTAGGCCGAATAGGAAGACTACTTTTTTGATCATGGTATAGTGTTTTGTTTAGTAATTAAATGTAGAAAAAAATATCAACAAGCGTTCCAAACTGCATTTATTGGCTGAGGGGCGATTAATTCGAGCCTTTCTTTCCTTACCGGATGAATAAATACAAGTTTTCTTGCATGCAAGTGTATGCTGCCATCTTTATTGCTTCTGTCAAAGCCATATTTAAGATCGCCTTTAATGGGACAGCCAATAGCGCACAATTGTGCCCTTATCTGATGATGTCTACCAGTTTTCAAATCAATCTCCAATAAAAAGTAATTGTCCAATTTTTTTTTAATGCGATATTCCAAAACAGCCTTTTTACTATCGGGAACCTCTTTTTTGTTGGCATATGATTTATTTTGTTTGGTATTGCGTTTTAACCAGTGGGTAAGTGAATCATGGTTTTTAGGAGGTGCCTTTTTTACTATGGCCCAATAGGTTTTTTGGGCTTCTTTTTCAGCAAATAACCTGTTCAAACGGGGTAAGGCTTTTGAGGTTTTGGCGAATACAACGATACCCGACGTTGGCCTGTCTAATCTGTGCGCCACGCCTAAATAAACATTACCTGGTTTGTTATATTTCTCTTTGATATATTGTTTTACAATTTCGCTTAGAGGAATATCGCCCGTCTTATCTCCCTGCACAATATCCCCCGATCTTTTATTGATTGCAATAAGGTGGTTGTCTTCGTAAAGTATTTGAAGATTTTTAAGGGTTGATAAGGTCTTCATCATGTTTAAATAGCCAAATTTCGATATCGAACCACTAGAAAAAGTAAGAGTACGACCCCCATGGTTACTGACATATCTGCCATGTTAAAGATACCAGTGCTAAACATACCCAATTTTATTTGTATAAAGTCGGTCACTGAACCATAGGCAAAACGATCTATTAAATTACCGATGCCCCCACCGATCACAAAAGCGAATGCCAATACCATCCAAGGATTTAAGTTTGTTTTTTGTAGGGTTCTTGATAATAGAATCAGCAGCACGAGTAGAGGAAGTCCTTTCAGGAAAATCAATTTCAACGTAGGGGAGAGCGTTTGTCCAAAACCCAACATTGCCCCTGTATTTTCAACATTGGTCAAAATCAGATTATCACCTAACAGTTGAATATACTCCATAGGTTCAACATGCTTGCGAACAATATCCTTGGAAATTTGATCACAACCAATATTCAGAAGTACAATTGCGAGAATACTAATTCTTTTGAGCATTTTTGATCATTGTTGGTCTACCATCAATATTGTTCTTCATCGCTTGGAAAATCCCTGCTCTTGACATCGTCGACGTATTGGGATATGGCATTGCCCATATCCTCATATAAATTCATATACCTTCTTAAAAAACGGGGATTGAATTCATGGGTCATTCCCAAAAGATCGTGTATGACCAGCACCTGACCGTCTGCATATTTACCACCTCCAATTCCGATAGTGGGAATCGATATGCTTTCAGAAACCTTTTTAGTCAATTCGGCAGGTATTTTCTCTAAAACTATCGCAAAACATCCGAGACGTTCCAATAATTGTGCATCTTTAATCAACTTTTCAGCTTCCTCTTCTTCCTTGGCACGAACCGAGTATGTACCAAACTTATAAATAGCTTGAGGTGTTAATCCTAAATGCCCCATTACGGGAATACCCGCATTTAAAATCCGCTTTACCGATTCCTTGATTTCCTCACCCCCTTCAACCTTAACAGCATGAGCACCACTTTCTTTCATTATACGAATTGCGGAACGCAAAG
>CAZHJO010000678.1:0-1800 GCA_964532755.1 uncultured Maribacter sp.
ATAAGGCTGTAAACCATTTTGCCAAGAACAATGCCTTTGAAGAAAGCAATTTTCTGAATGAGGTATTGGAAAATCCAGCACTCATTCCCGAATTTAAGCACTACAAGGTTGAAAAAGGACCGAAATATAGTATAGAGGATGTTTCTAATTTTGATATTGCGAACAAAGCAGTATCAGATGTGCGAAAGAAAATCAAGAACGTTATTAGCCTAGATACTAACATCCAGATTAAAATGGACTTTATAAATCCCGAATCCGCGGAAAAATTCGTTGAAAAAGGATGGGATGAGGAGAAACAAATGTACTATTACCTAGTATATTTCAATAAAGAGCAGAAAAGTTGATTTTCAGTTCTCATTTTCCAGTAGTACAATCTAAAATCAATCTTTTTCTTCAGGTTTCGATTTGCACAATTTAACCCAGGGCGAATAAATGGATTACCGACTACCGAATACCGAATACCGAATACCGACAACAAAAATCTATATTTTGATCTTGTGCTCAATGATTTGTTTCATACTAACTCCTTGATAGTTGCGCTTAACAAAATCCAAGGCAAGGTCTAAAATCTCGCCCATGGTCTTACATTTCTTGAATTTAGCATCTTTGGTCAAGTCGTAAATCTCTTTTTTGAGCAATTCAATGTTTTCTTTTAAGGATATATCGTCTTTTTTGCAAATCTCACCTAGGAGTTTTATACGATCACCTGAACTCAGAATGCGCTTGGCAATGATTGAACGTTCCTCTAATTTATATTGATCTACAGAATGGTTCAGCAACTTACTTCTAACCAATTCAACCATTAGATAATTCTCTTTGAAGAATTGTGGTCTATAGACCTTTAGTTTGCCTTCAAAACACTGTTGGTCAAAATCAATGGCCCTAATTTTGTAAACCACATGGTCAAAATCATGGGTAGGCACAATAACGTAGTTATACGAACGCATATCACCTAACAAGCGTATCATGCTACGTTCATTGAATTTTACAAATTCCTTCGCCAATTGGGCCTTTTCCGATTCAGTACAATTGGGCAACATTTCCTTGATAAAAAAATCGCCTGGAATGCCAGCAATATGTTCCTCGATCAAGGTATCTTTATAAACCAAAAAGTTAAGGTTATACGGGGAAAGCATATGCTCCAATTCAAGACCATAAACACGTGAAGCATCCGTTTTTTTTACATAGAAATAGGTAAAATTGTCGTTCAGAATGTTCCTGATCTTAATTCGAAAGGGTTTGGAATTACCAAAGGTGCAGTAATCAACGGCATCAACATTTAAATATTGATCAATATGACCACTACCATCGGAATGTAATATGGAGTATACTCTTTTTAAACTGGTATCTATTTCCTGACGGTCGAATTCATTATAATACACTCTAATCCATAAGGTATCCTCATCATTGGAATCATAGACGACTACCGAGCCCGTAAAACGTAAAAGATCATCATAGAAAATTGGTATCTCTATTTTACGATTATACTGCTCCAAATAAGCGTCCAACTCCTCCGAAACCGGATAAGCCGGTTTTTTCTTTGACATTAGTTTTTCTTCCAACATTGTATTTGTTTATTTTTAAGCGTATAAGCTGTAACAAATTTAAGGTTTCTTCGTCAAGTTACTATAAACCTCCTAAAAACGTCTCCTATTTTGGAAAAGATACTTACTGTAAACAATCTCACTAAAAAATTCGGGTACCTAACCGCTGTAAAAGACCTTTCATTTACTATTGAAAAGGGGAACGTTTATGGTATCCTTGGACCTAATGGCAGTGGGAAATCAACCACTCTGGGGG
>CAZHJO010000679.1:0-1799 GCA_964532755.1 uncultured Maribacter sp.
CCCCAAAGTGCACTTTATAAGGGCTTTTGTCCTTCGAAAAACGAACATCCCTATAAATTCGGAACATTTTCATCTTTTCAATATCGTCATGTTGCTTTAAATTTTCCATTGCTGTCGCATAAAAATCCTTCACGCCCGCTTCCAATTTTTTAAATCTGCTTTTGTTGTCCGCAAACCATTCCCTGTTATTATTTTTCTCTAAGTCCTTTAGAAAAAGGAACACCTCTTTAGTAATTACTTTATTTTGCATACGACTTAACTACGGTTATTTTAAGCTAAAGTTAACCAAATGGCGTAAACTGCTTTTAAAAATATAGTTAATTTTGATTTTGTAAAAAGAAGCTAATGAATCATCAATCAATAATTAAAAAAATACAACAGCATAAGAAGCAGCCAAATTTAAGGTACGCTTTGAAAGAAAAGGTTGAGCAATTTACCAACCGTCTTTTTTATACGCTATTTGACATTGATACCCCTGTTGATGTAAATCTTATTGAATTAGGAAGTGATTTTGAAGAGTTAACCACTTTAGCCTGTTGGGAGACTGCAAAACCTTGTTCAAAAGTATGGCAGCGTTATGTGGCGTCATTGCCTAAAATACTTGAAAGTCTAAACCTTGATGCTGAGGCCATTGTTGATTGCGATCCAGCGTCAATGTCTATTGAAGAAGTCTATATGGCCTATCCCGGGTTTTATGCCATTGCTATCTATAGACTTGCCCATGAGCTTTATAAGGAAGGTTTACCTCTAATTCCTAGACTCATGACAGAATACGCCCATAGCAAAACAGGTGTCGATATTAATCCCGGTGCCCATATTGGAAAATCGTTCTTTATTGATCACGCCACTGGTGTCGTTATAGGTGAATCCACGATCATTAAGGACAACGTGAAAATTTATCAAGGGGTTACCTTGGGAGCACTCTATGTCGCCAAGGAACTACAGAAAACCAAACGTCATCCCACTATCGAAGATAATGTGACCATTTATGCCAGTGCCACAATCTTAGGGGGTGACACCGTAATAGGGGCTAATAGTGTCATTGGCGGTAATGCTTGGATTACTTCTTCAGTACCTCCTAATTCAACTGTTTTCCATACTCCAGAAATTAAGATCAAAACCACAAACAATGTTTAAATCGATCCTTGATCTTATTGGGAATACGCCATTGGTTGCATCGAAGGTAATCAACAAAAATCCTAATGTAAAGTTATTGTTTAAACTAGAAGGCCATAATCCCGGCGGTAGCGTAAAGGACCGTGCTGCCTTGAATATGATCAAAAGTGGATTGGAAAAGGGTAAAATAACGAAGAGAGATAAACTTATTGAAGCTACAAGCGGAAATACAGGAATTGCGTTGGCTATGATTGCAGGTGTATTCGGACTTGATATTGAATTGGTAATGCCTGAGAATTCTACCAAAGAGCGAGTACAGACCATGCGGGCCTATGGAGCGAAAGTTACATTAACGCCGGCAGATATAGGTATTGAAGGGGCAAGGGATTATGCCGAAGCCAAAGTCGAAGATGAAGGTTTTATAATGCTTAATCAGTTTGCGAATGATGATAATTGGAAAGCACATTACAATACAACGGGACCTGAAATATGGAATGATACCAAAGGAGGAGTCACCCATTTCGTCTCGGCAATGGGTACCACCGGAACAATTATGGGAACTTCTTCATTCTTGAAGGAACAGAATCAAGATGTTCAGATTGTTGGTGTTCAGCCTACCGATGAATCAAAAATTCCGGGTATTCGTAAGTGGCCCAAGGAATATCTTCCTAAAATCTTTGATG
>CAZHJO010000680.1:0-1798 GCA_964532755.1 uncultured Maribacter sp.
TGGTACTTCAAAGATCGATTATACCGACGGCGAAATTGCGGTGGTGGTTTCAGAATTGTTTGATATGCGCCCATTTGCCATTGAAGAACGTTTAAAATTGAGGAACCCGATTTATTTGGAAACTGCAGCATATGGTCATATGGGGAAAGAACCAAAAGTTATTACAAAGGTATTTGAATCCCCTTATAATGGTAGGATCGAAACCGAAGTAGAGCTGTTCACTTGGGAAAAACTCGATATGGTTGATGCGATAAAAGAAGCATTCAAAATGTAATTTTTTCAAAAATATTAGGAAAATCAAAATTCGTGGCCTTATATTTGTCGCACTAAAGTTCAAACACATATTGAATTGTTATCAAGAAAGGTGGAGGGAATAGACCCAATGAAGCCTTGGCAACCCTTTGTATCTTATAAAGAAGGTGCTAAATTCTATCACGCTATCAGTGTGAGAGATAACGTAGCGAATTACATTGATGTAATTGTCTCTTTCTTTTTAACTTTTTGATTATTCCTTGATACTTTCAGTATCATAGGTCCTGGTGTTTTGATTTGTTTTATTAGTAATTAAAAAAATTAAAATCATGAGTAATCAAAAATTTTCAACAAACGCATTGCATGCTGGGCATGACACAACAGTAAACGGAGGCACAAGGGCTGTACCTATTTATCAGAGTACCGCTTTCGTTTTTAATGATTCCGATCACGCCGCCAACCTTTTTGCCCTGGCAGAAACTGGAAATATCTATACAAGGATAAATAACCCAACCAATGACATTTTAGAGCAACGTTTGGCAGCCTTGGAAGGTGGAATTGCTTCTGTGGTTACAGCTTCTGGAACAGCAGCTATTTCAACAGCATTGCTTGTATTATTGAAATCAGGTGATCACATCGTTGCCTCTAATAGTCTTTATGGGGGTACTTATAATTTGCTGAGTGTTACCTTACCACGATTGGGTATCACAACTACTTTTGTGGATCCTGTTGACCCCAATAATTTCGGTAAAGCGGTTCAGGATAACACAAAAGCCATTTTTGTGGAATCTTTAGGTAATCCTAAGCTGGATGTATTGGATTTAAAAGCCATCTCTGCAGAAGCTAAAGCTGCTAAAGTCCCTTTTATTGTTGATAATACAGTTGCAACTCCTGCATTGTTGAATCCGATCGAACATGGAGCGAATATAGTAATTCACTCTTTGACCAAATACATTAATGGAAATGGCACAGCTTTGGGAGGGGTCATAATTGATGCAGGTACTTTTGACTATGGCAATGGCAATTTCCCAGAATTCACGGAACCCTCAGCAGGGTATCATGGATTGGTTTATCACGAGGCTCTGGGGCCAGCAGCTTTTATTGCAAAAGCACGAATCGAAGGTTTACGGGATCACGGTGCCGCTTTAAGTCCGTTCAATGCCTTTCAGATCATTCAAGGATTGGAGACTTTGGAAATACGTATTAAAAAGCATAGCGAAAATGCCTTGGCATTGGCCAAGTGGTTAGAAACCAGGGATGAGGTAACCTGGGTCAATTACCCCGGCCTAAAATCAAGTAAGTACTTTGCACAAGCCGAGGCTTATTTGCCAAAGGGGCAAAGTGGGATTGTTACTTTTGGTGTTAAAGGAGGCTTTGATTCCGCCAAGAAGATAGCCGATGAAACAAAATTATTCTCTTTGTTGGCGAATATCGGGGATACCAAATCCCTGATTATCCATCCGGCCAGTACAACCCATCAACAATTGGATGAAGTTGCCCAAGAAGCTACGGGAGTAACGAAAGATTTGATTAGATTATCGGTAGG
>CAZHJO010000681.1:0-1797 GCA_964532755.1 uncultured Maribacter sp.
TTCTGGTCGGTCAGGTACTTTGGTAGAATTGTCGGTGTAATCTGCCAAGAAACTCCGTATTTGTCTTTCAACCAACCACAAGGGCCTTCTTCTCCTTGTTCAGTCAGATTCGACCAATAATGGTCAATTTCTGCTTGAGTGTCGCAATAAATTACTATAGAAATGGCTTCATTAAATTTGAATTTCGGTCCGCCATTTAGAGCTAAAAATTTCATTCCATTCAACTTGAAGTCTACTGTCATTGCAGTTCCTTCTTCTTTTCCGTGAATTTCAAATCCTTCTTTCCCAAATCTGCTGACATCAATAATTTCCGAATCTTCAAAAATTGAAGTGTAAAAGTTTACAGCCTGTTCGGCTTGGTCATCATACCAAAGACATATTGCCATTTCTTGTTCCATAAGTTCCTTTTTCAAATGTCACGTCCTAAAATACGGCTACAGGTTAATATTAAAATTCAAGCGGCATTTTGGTGCACGTAATTAGGTGTTTTATAGTCTAAAGATAAATGCAATCTTTTAGAATTGTAAAGTTTGATCGCATTTTTGGTCGCTCTTTTTGCTTGCGCTACGCCAGCAAAGGTTTGGTCGAGATAGAATTCGTCCTTTAGGATGCCGTTCACGCGTTCTGCGAGCGCATTCTCGTAGCAATGGTTTTCTTCGGTCATGCTGATGGCTATCCTCTTTCTTTTGAGTTCGTTGGTATATACATTGCTGCAATACTGTATTCCACGATCCGAATGATGTGTTAGGTCCCTAAGGCCTTTGTTGTGGTACATCGCCTTTTTAAGGGCCCTTACACATCCGGATAGTTCCAGGGTGTCACTTAGGTCGTGGCCTACGATCTTACGGGAATGCATATCGGTTATCAATGCCAGGTAGCAGAATCCCTTTATGGTTCTGATATAGGTGATATCGGCCGCCCAAACTTGATTGGGCCTGTTGATGACCATGTCCTTTATGATGTTGCCGTATTTGTAAAATCGGTGGTGAGAGTTTGTGGTTCTGGACGAATATTTCTTTCGCCCGATGAGCAGTCCATTCTCCCTTAGGATACGGAAGAGGCGGTCCCTTCCGATTTTAAGGTTGTTCCCCTGGAAGTCGTTCTTAAGTGACTTCATGAGTTTTCGGGTTCCTTCCCTGGGCAGTGTCCTTCTGCTTTTATTGACGAGCCGGACAACGATTTCATCTACTTTTCTTCGGGCAACATATCGCTTTCGATATTTGTAGTAGGCATCTCTTTTCAAAGAGAATGCATTACAAATGGCATCGATGGTGAAGTACTTGTCTTCACGGTTGTTCTGTACTGTTTTCATCAGGGCTTGATGTTTAAGTTTTTTTTTAATTCCTCAACATCTTTGTATCCCAACTTTTCAGCGGCCACTTCCAGATAGTTATCGTTCATCAGCTTGTCCAGGTCCTTCTTGACAAGAAGTTCCTTGAGCAGTTTGAGTTCTTTCTGGAGGGCCTTGATACGGCTTATTTCATCATCTGTTTGCACGGTAACACGGGTGTTCATTAAATCTTTACGGTCGTACTTCCTGATCCATTCGTTGATAGTACTTGATCGTACCCCGTAAGTTAATGCAATTTGTCTTTTGGAGTGGTTTCCCTTGGCAAGTTCATCGAGAACTTTGAGTTTAAAGCTTTCGCTGTAACGTCTCACATATCCATCATTTTTATACATATACAATTGATTTTTGTATACATATTTCAGGACGGGTCATAATTGTCTATACCGTCTCGGTTATGATTTCGTTGTGGAATTATCCGCAGGATTATTCCGCTTAGAAATCAGCCG
>CAZHJO010000682.1:0-1795 GCA_964532755.1 uncultured Maribacter sp.
ATAAAAGTAGGGCTTAAATCAAGCCAAAACGTACAGTTATTATTGTGATAAGCTACAGCATTAGTTAAATTAATACAATTTAATATGCTGGTAACAAAAGAAATAGATTTTAAATATGGATTTCGATAATATGCGTGTTACTTTTGTTTACAATTGTGTCAACATAGGGCCTTGACCTGTCCTTTTTTTGTATACGGATGTAATTTTGGTAGTTACAATTGTAAATTATATTGATGTTACATTTGTAATCTTACAAAATACCAATAATGGATTTCAGCTTATCAAACTATCATTCCGTACAACAGAAAGCACTAAAGGGAAGGTATATTACATACGGCCATATTACTTCAATTCTGAATGGATTGTCCAATACTTTTAGGGTCGGGCATATCGGGGAATCGGTTAAGGGAGTTCCAATAAAGTCAGTGACCTTTGGTAATGGACCAAAAAGAATATTAATGTGGTCTCAAATGCATGGGAATGAATCGACCACCACGAAAGCAGTTTTTGATTTATTAAATTGGGTCAAGACCAAAAACAGTTGGTCAGAATCAATAGTAAATAATTGTACGATCAAGATTGTTCCTATGCTCAATCCAGATGGGGCAAAAGCATACACTCGGGTCAATGCGAATAAAATTGATCTTAACAGGGATGCCCAAGACAGGAGTCAGCCAGAAAGCAAAGTATTAAGGAATAGCTATGTGGAGTTTAAACCAGACTTTTGCTTCAACCTACATGATCAAAGAACTATCTTCAATGTTGGGAGAACCTCAAAACCCGCGACAATTTCATTTTTAGCTCCGGCCCAGGATGATGAGCGTACTATTTCTCGTTCTAGGGAGCTAAGTATGCGATTAATTGCTGCAATGAACGATACGTTGCAGCAAGAGATTCCCGGGCAAGTAGGCAGGTATGACGATTCTTTCAATGCCAATTGTATAGGGGATACATTTCAGATGATGGGTACTCCTACAATATTGTTTGAAGCAGGTCATTACCCTGGGGATTATGAACGGGAGATTACGAGGCAATTCATATTTAAGGCACTTGTTGCCGCCTTGCATGCGATTTCAGAAAATACTATTAATAAATACGGAACAGAAGAATACTTTCAGATACCGGGAAACAATAAGTTCTTCTATGATATTATTATTCAAAATGCACATATTATTGATTCCCAAAAGTTCAACAAGGGAGATTCCATAGCATTGCAATATAAGGAAACAGTTCAGGATAATAGGATCCTTTTTGAGCCCGCAATTGAAAAGATCGGAAATCTAAATGGTTACTTTGGTCATAAAACGTTGGATTGTCGTAACGAAGCAGATCTTGATTACTTAAAAAAGCAGTCCTTTTGGCACGATTTGTAAATCGAAATTTTAAATAATAATTTCCAAAAACAATCTTTCATTACATTTTTGTTAAAAAAATGGGAGTTTCATTAAATTTAATTTCTTAATTACTTATTTTTGCCCAAAATATGATTCCAATGACAAAAGTAAAATTAGACGAAATAGACCACCAAATTCTGGATATGTTAATTGATAACACCAGAACTCCTTTTACAGATATTGCAAAAAAGCTTTTAATTTCGGCGGGTACGGTTCACGTACGTGTTAAAAAGATGGAAGAAGCAGGAATCATTCGTGGCTCCTCACTTACCTTGGATTATGTAAAACTTGGATATGCCTTTATTGCCTATGTTGGCATATTCTTGGAAAAAACCCACCAAACTAAATTTGTATTGGAGCGTTTGGAACAAATTCCTAATGTTACCGTAGCCCATATTACT
>CAZHJO010000683.1:0-1792 GCA_964532755.1 uncultured Maribacter sp.
GATTCAAAATCCAGTTCCTTTGGAGTGTGGGTTCGATTCCCACCTCGAGTACATAGTAACCTTCAAAAGGTAGAAATAAAAGCGAGTTTCGGAAAGAAACTCGCTTTTATTTGAATCAGTAAGGTGAAAATCCTTTTATAACTTCCAAATGGACTTATTATGGGAATAATTATTGGGTAATTCGATCCCACCTCGGGTTCAAAAGCCTTCAACCATTCTTGAACTTTTTTTGATTCAAATGGTTCCTATTGCTCTTTTGGTATCAATTATTTTAAACGTATTTTTAAAGAAATCAATAGGATAGTTACAGTTCATTCTTAATGATCTAGACAGGGCCAATCCTAATAAGTTCTTGGGAAGCCTTGGTTAAGATAGTCGAGAAATAACCTAGGACAAACTGAAGGGTAAAACTTTTATCGACAAGAATATAGCCATGCCCATCAGCAAAAAACACCCACAGTATGCTATTGATATGATATTAACTATAAATGTTGAATCTAAAAAGGATACTATAATGATCAACCTTGATGACACCATCTTCAATGATCCAAAAAGAATGAATATGCTGGTCAGGTTTTTATCGAAGCATCATGTTCAATTTATGGATGATGAGCTGTTCCAATTGTATTATGATAGAATAAGGAATGATGTATTGGAAGAAGAAAGTCTTCGAAAGGCTCGGGAATTGGCGTTGAAAAAAAATAACGGATTCAATTAGGTTAAATCTGAATCACACCTAATTTTTTAGCTTCTTCAGGGGTAAGAGGCTCGTTTAGCTTTATTTTTTTTAGAATTAGTTTTGCCTGTTTATGGGCCTTCTCAGAAAGTTGGCGTTCATGTAACAATTCCTCCAAGGCCTCAATATAAAGGTCATTATATATATCATTCAGATTCGTTGGAGTGTGATTTTCCGGTAATCTAAAAAACTTCCCGTATAGGCTAGTCAATAAGTTCTTCAGCTTTTTCACGAAGTCTATTATCAAATTCTTTGGTTTCCTTTTTAATTTCCTCTTGGTATACTTCATCATATAAACCTTGGATCATAGCTTTTCTCAACATAGGTTTATAATGTTTGTTCCTTATCTCGACAATAAAATTTAGGAAAGATCCTTTCAATTTTATGATTTTATAAACATTTGATTCATAATACTTAAATGCAAACGTACATAGGAACCCGACCAAAACACACAATGCTATTATTGCAAATCGATAAGTATCAAGGGGATAATCCTGAGAGTCCCAAAATACCCAAACCAGTTCATAAGCAGCAATCGAATAACAGGACGTTTGAAGAAAAAAGAAAGTTCTTGATAAATTTTTGTCTCTTGTCCTAATCCTTGCTATCAATATTGAAATAATTATTGAGAATAGCAGATATGGTAATCTAATACCAAACGCAACTAGAAAAATCCTAATGGTCTTCCATCCGAATACCCTTTCACTTTCTACTTTTTCAGTTAATAATGATTGGTTTTTGGCCTCAGTCTGTTCTTTTTTGATTGACAGGTTATCGTACTTATTCAAGTATTCTTTTGCTGTAATAATCCCCTTGTCATATTCAGATCTAGCCGTTATGATATCATTTTCCAATTCTGCAACAGATACCTCAATTTCGGCCCTGTAGTCTTCAACAACGGGGTTCTTTTTAGGAAAGTATATATGAACCAAAGGCGCAATAAATATCATTATTGCGCCCATGCTCAATATTATGTAAAGCAATAACCTTTTCTTATTTGTCCGGTTCTTCGTCTTTGTCGCTTGCTTGCTCATAAAGTTGGTCGTCTTGTGCTGA
>CAZHJO010000684.1:0-1790 GCA_964532755.1 uncultured Maribacter sp.
TTGATTTTAGACCATTCATTCACGTTGAAGGGGTTGATGCCAAAGGTGTTCGTCAACAAAAAATAGATTTAAACGACTATACCGCAATTATCCTTACCAGTAGGAATGCGGTTGATCACTATTTTAGAATTGCTGAGGAAATGCGGTTTAAAGTACCCGACACGATGAAGTATTTTTGTCAGTCAGAAGCGGTTGCCTATTACCTGCAGAAATACGTTGTTTATCGTAAACGCAAGATTTATGTGGGTAAAATGAATTTCAACGACCTCGTGCCTTTATTTAAAAAATATAAGGAAGAAAAGTTTCTTTTACCCTCGTCGGATGTTCTTAAACATCAAGTTCCTGAAAAGTTGGATCAACTGGCTGTTGATTGGACCAGGGGTATATTCTATAGAACAGTAATCAGTGATCTTTCAGACTTAAGGGATGTTTATTACGATGTCCTGGTATTCTTTAGTCCATCGGGAATAGAGTCATTGTTGAAGAATTTCCCTGATTTTGAGCAAAATGATACGCGTATCGCCGTATTTGGTAATTCTACAGTGGATGCAGCAACTGGAGCAGGTTTGCGGATAGATATAAAAGCGCCAACACCAGATACACCATCGATGAGCATGGCGTTACAAAAATACATTACGACGGTAAATAAAAAGTAAACAAAAGGCCTCATGATGAGGCCTTTTATTTTTTATTCGAAGCATAGGCCTAGCAAGCCCAAGAACAGGTTAGTAAAGGTTCAATGCGATAATTTTCTCAGAAATAATCGCTAAGATTCTATTTAATTTTCCCCAAAGCCCGTATACCCAATAGTGTCCAACCTAAGATTAGCGCCGTACCTCCCAACGGTGTCAAGAAAGCAATTTGCTTAAAGTCCAAAGAGGTTAAATCATTGGTTGCAAGAAGATATATGGAAAATGAAAAAAGTATCACTCCCAAAGCTATCAAATAGAAAATAGTCTTTTTATTCTTAGCAGTTAGAAAATTGATATTCGCCAAAATCAATAGAAATAATGCGTGGTACATTTGATACCGTACCCCTGTTTCATAGGTTTGCACCGCATTGGCATCAACTAATTTTTCCAAACCATGGGCGCCAAAAGCACCTAATAGAACAGCTAGTACGCCAAAAGCAATCCCTGTACCGAATATTGTTTTGTTCATAACTTAACAATCCACTTTTTTTATAAATATAACAATTTGATACCTTAGCACTTCGTTATACCCATATAAAAGTAATCATAGTAAATGTTGCGAAATATACTCGTTTTAGGTGCTGGTAAATCAACTTCTTATCTTTTGGACTACTTTTTAGAGAAGTCCGATACGGAAAATTTGCATCTTAGCATAGGTGATATAAATCCTGATGCGATTCCATCTTCCATTAAAGATCATTCAAATTGCACCGTTAATCATTTGAACATCTTAAATAATGAGGACCGTAAAAAGTCCATTAAAAATAGTGATATTGTGGTTTCAATGCTTCCTGCCAGTTTTCATATCAAAGTGGCCGAGGATTGTGTGGATTTGGAAAAACATCTGGTCACCGCTTCCTATATCACCGAAGAAATTAAAGGCCTTGACCAAAAGGTGAGGGATAAAGGTTTGGTTTTTATGAACGAAATAGGTCTTGATCCCGGAATTGATCATATGAGCGCGATGCAGATCATTGACAACATTAGAAGCCAAAATGGTAAAATGTTGTTGTTTGAATCGTTCACAGGCGGATTAGTTGCTCCTGAAAGCGATAATAATCTATGGAATTACAAATTTACCTGGAATCCAAGAAATGT
>CAZHJO010000685.1:0-1786 GCA_964532755.1 uncultured Maribacter sp.
ATCTGAGTAGGGCGCTCTACGCAACCGACGCTTCCGTTTACCGCAAAATTCCGAGGGCGGTAGCATTTCCGAAATCAATTGGAGACATTCAAAAATTGGTGAATTTTGCCTCTGACCATAGTATTGGTCTAATTCCTAGAACTGCCGGCACTTCGTTGGCCGGCCAGTGCGTAGGTGAAGGTATAGTAGTTGATGTATCAAAGCATTTTACCCAGATCATTGATCTTGACCTGGAAAAAAAGCAGGTTACCGTACAGCCCGGCGTAATCCGTGATGAACTGAATCAATACCTGCAACCCTATGATCTTTTTTTTGGACCCGATACATCAACATCCAACCGTTGCATGATGGGTGGCATGGTGGGCAACAATTCCTCAGGGACAACTTCGATCCAATATGGGGTGACACGCGATAAGGTCGTTGCTATGAAAACCGTGCTCTCAGATGGAAGCAAAGCTGAATTCAAAGCAGTATCTGGCGAAGAATTTGCAGAAAAAATCAAATTGGAAACACTTGAAGGTAAACTTTATAAAAAATTATATAAAGAACTATTAAATAAAGAAATACAAAATGAAATAGCTAAGGAATTCCCTAAACCGCAAATACATAGAAGAAATACAGGTTATGCGATTGACGAGCTTTTGAAAAGCAATGTTTTCAACGAAGGCCTCGGTGATTTTAATTTCTGTAGACTTTTAAGTGGTAGTGAGGGCACATTGGCTTTTACAACTGAGATTACCTTACAACTAGATGATGTTCCGCCCAAGCACTCGGCAATGGTAGTCACCCATTATAGGACCCTGGAAGATTGTTTGAGCGATGTTGCCCCAGTCATGAAACATGGGCTTTATCTATGTGAAATGATGGATAAGGTAATCCTGGATTGCACCAAAAACAATAAAACCCAACTTGAAAATCGTTTTTTTGTCGAAGATGATCCAGCCGCCTTATTAATGCTAGAACTAAAATCGGACTCCAAAGAAGGGCTTGAAGAGCATTTAAGATTGCTCTCAAAGACGATCGAATCATCTGGACTGAGTTATGCTAACCCTGTGCTTTATGGGAAAGATATAAATAAAGCTATTGAATTGCGAAAAGCCGGATTGGGTCTGTTAGGGAATATTGTTGGGGATATGAAAGCTGTGGCTTGCATAGAGGACACCGCGGTCGCCTTGGAGGACTTAAAGGATTTCATTGGGGAATTCACGGCAATTATGGCAAGTTACAACCAAGAAGCCGTTTATTATGCCCATGCGGGTGCCGGAGAATTGCATTTACGACCTATTTTGAATTTGAAAAAATCAAAGGATGTAGGTCTTTTCAGGGAGATAACAACTGAAGTTGCCAAACTCACTAAAAAATACAGAGGGTCATTTAGTGGGGAGCACGGCGACGGCATCGTCCGAGCTGAATACATTCCCTTGATGATCGGCGAAAGAAATTATGAATTGCTGAAACGGGTAAAGACCTATTTTGATCCAAAAGGGATATTCAATCCTGGGAAGATCATCAATGCATACCCCATGGACGAATCATTGCGCTATGAAGTAGATCGGAAAGAACCGGAAATTACAACCTTGATGGACTTCTCTGATAGTGAAGGAATCCTAAAGGCTGCAGAAAAATGCAATGGCAGTGGAGATTGCCGCAAAACCCACCAAATGAAAGGAGGTATGTGTCCGAGTTTCCATGCCACAAAAAATGAAAAAGATACGACTAGAGGCCGGGCCAATGCGCTACGTGAGTTTTTGACCACCGGTGAAGGTACGAACAAATTCAATCAGAC
>CAZHJO010000686.1:0-1781 GCA_964532755.1 uncultured Maribacter sp.
CCCTTACATATACAGATGGTACCATGGCAATTATTGATAATAGTAGGGAAGCCGCTTATGGCTATGATCAAAGGGTTGAAGTTTTTGGGTCTAAGGGAATGGTGAAAGCAGAAAATAATTTGCACGATTCCCATCAACTATTTACAAGTCAAGGAAGTCAGGGTTCACTTCCGTTGCATTTCTTTTTGGAACGTTATGCGGAAGCATACAAGACAGAAATGGCCGACTTTATACTTAGTTTGGAAAAAAATGGGACCACTCCCGCAAATGGTAATGATGGACTTCAATCTTTAAAAATTGGATTGGCAGCGATCAAGTCACTTCAAGAAAATAGACCTGTAAAGCTGAAGGAAATCAACCAAGCCCATAGTATTAAAATGATAAAGTGATATGGGGTATTTTTATGACAAAATAATTCCATTCATTTTGAAAACAATAAATAAGTATAATAAATGAAAACGATACGATTGACCGTTGCCCAGGCCGTTATAAAATATCTGGACCAACAGTATGTGGAACGTGATGGGATGGAAAACAAGTTTTTTGCCGGGTGTTTTGGAATTTTAGGCCATGGTAATGTTGCCGGGATGGGGCAGGCTATCCAACAACAAAAGGGGTTGAAATACTACCAATGTCGGAACGAGCAATCTATGGTACATACTTCAGCTGCATATGCTAAAATGAAAAATAGGTTGAGTACATTTATCTGTGTTACTTCTATTGGGCCGGGTGCGACCAACATGATTACGGCTGCGGCCGGAGCAACTATTAATCGATTGCCTGTACTCTTAATTCCGGGGGATATCTTCGCAACAAGGCATGTGGCACCCGTATTACAACAGTTGGAATCATCCAATTCGCAGGACTTCTCAGTTAATGACTGTTTTAAGCCTATCTCAAAATATTGGGACCGAATAAATAGACCGGAGCAAATTTTGTTTGCATTGCCAGAAGCTATGAGGGTGCTTACCTCTCCAACGGATACCGGTGCTGTTACTTTAGCTCTTCCTCAAGATGTACAGGCAGAAGCCTTTGATTTTCCCGAGCATTTTTTTGAGAAAAAAACGTGGAAGATCACGCGCCAAAGACCAGATGTTTCACAATTGAAATTGGCAGCTGAGCTAATAATAAAAAGTAAAAGACCTTTGATGGTGGCAGGTGGTGGGGCCCATTATAGTGAAGCTTTGGCTGTTTTGAAAGCCTTTGTTCATAAGACCCATATTCCGATAGCCGAAACCTTTGCGGGTAAAGGGGCACTACGTTATGACGACCCACACCAATTAGGAGCAGTAGGGGCCACTGGCACGCCTGGAGCGAACAAAATTTCAAAAGAGACCGATTTAGTCATCGGTTTGGGAACGCGATATAGCGACTTCACCACAGCTTCAAAGTCGGCCTTTCAAAATCCGGATGTGAAATTTGTGAATATTAATGTGACTGAATTTGATGCGGCCAAACATGGAGGGTTAATGGTACAAGGAGATGCAAAAGCCACTTTAGAGGAATTATTGCAGTTGTTGGGCGATTACCACGTGAATGAAAAATATCGAGATGAAGTAGAAGCCCATAATCGTTCTTGGGAAGCCAAGGTTTCGGAAATATACAATTACAGACATGACAATCTTCTTAGTCAAGGTGAGATTATTGGAGCCGTGAACGAGTTCGCCGATGATAATGATGTTGTACTCTGTGCCGCAGGAAGTTTGCCCGGAGATCTCCATAAATTATGGCGTACCAAAAGTAATAAGAGTTTCCATTTGGAATACGGCTATTCTTGTATG
>CAZHJO010000687.1:0-1780 GCA_964532755.1 uncultured Maribacter sp.
TTTAAAGGGTAAAAAAGCTATCGTACCAATTTGTAATAGGGTCATTCCGATAATTGAGGATGAATATGTGGATATTGAGTTTGGTACGGGCTGTTTAAAAGTAACGCCGGCACATGATATCAATGACAAGGCGCTTGGTGAAAAGCATAATCTTGAAACCGTTGATATTTTCAATGCCGATGCAACGCTCAACAGTTTCGGGCTACATTATGAAGGTAAAGACCGCTTTGTTGCCCGAAAGGAAATCAATAAAGAACTTGAAGAGAAGGGATTCTTATTAAAGACCGAGAGTTACATAAATAAAGTAGGTACTTCGGAAAGAACGAAAGCAGTGATAGAGCCTCGCTTATCCGAACAATGGTTTTTAAAGATGGAGGAGCTGGTAAAACCAGCCATAAAAGCTGTACTGGAGACCGATGATATTAATTTCTTTCCCAAAAAGTTCGAAAATACCTATCGCCATTGGATGGAGAACATTCGCGATTGGAACATCTCACGCCAGTTGTGGTGGGGCCAACAGATACCTGCATATTATTATGGGGATAGACAGGATGAAATGGTAGTAGCCGAATCCATAGAGGAAGCTTTGGAATTGGCAAAAACCCAATCCAATAATCAGGATTTAACAATCGATAGCCTTAAACAGGATGAAGATGTGGTAGACACCTGGTTCTCCTCATGGCTGTGGCCAATGACTGTTTTTAATGGCATTTTGGAACCTGACAATGAAGACATCGAATATTACTATCCTACCAATGATCTGGTCACGGCCCCTGACATTATCTTTTTCTGGGTAGCGCGCATGATTATAGCTGGTTACGAATACCGAAATGAAAAGCCATTTGACAATGTCTACTTTACTGGAATAGTTCGTGACAAACAAAGACGTAAAATGTCTAAATCCTTAGGCAATTCCCCAGATGCTCTAAAGTTGATCGAAAACTATGGTGCAGACGGTGTTCGTGTAGGATTGTTATTGAGTTCCGCAGCAGGCAACGATTTGTTGTTCGATGAGGACCTATGTCAACAGGGAAAGAACTTTGCCAATAAAATATGGAATGGTTTTCGTTTGGTCGAAGGATGGGAAGTAAGGGATTTACCCCAGCCAGATGCCTCCAAATTGGGTATCGAATGGTACAAGGCAAAGTTTAACCAAACCTTGACAGAGATTGAAGACCATTTTAGCAAATACAGGATTTCCGATGCTCTAATGGCAATTTACAAATTGGTTTGGGATGACTACAGTTCCTGGTTGTTGGAGATTGTAAAACCTGCGTACCAGCAGCCAATAGATAAGACTACCTTTGATGAAATAATTGCAATTTTCGAAGGAAATCTTAAATTATTACACCCCTTTATGCCGTTTTTGACTGAAGAGGTATGGCAGCATATTGTAGAACGAACTCCTGATGAAGCCTTGGTTATTGCGCAATGGCCTAATTTGAAAAAGGTTGATAGTGCCTTAATCAAGGAATTTGAATTTGCCGCGGGAGTCATCTCCGGTGTTCGCACTATTCGCAAGGAAAAGAACATTCCCATGAAAGAAAATTTGGAACTTTCAGTCTTGAATACTGGGAAGATAACAAAAGACTGGGATGTGGTAATAAAAAAATTGACCAACGTTTCCTCCATCTCCTATATAGAAACTGCCGTGGAAGGGGCGCTTACCTTTAGGGTTAAAAGCAACGAATATTTTATTCCGATACGTGGAGCGGTAGATATCGAGGCAGAAATTAAAAAGATTCAGGAAGAGCTTAAGTACACCAAGGGCTTTTTACAA
>CAZHJO010000688.1:0-1776 GCA_964532755.1 uncultured Maribacter sp.
TTTCGGTTTTCGACCTATGAAGCTCCGGATCAAACTCCTTTTGACAAACTTTTCGATATTTTTCAGGAACTTATTACACATACTTCCGGTGATTTTGATGAGGCTATTGATTGGTTACGTGAGTTGGACAAGGAATATGAATTGACCGATGAGAACTATACCATTGAGGACTTTATTGAGGATTTAAAAGCCAAAGGATACATCCGTGAGGAGTTTGAAGATGGTGGTGGAGAAATGGGAGAAGGAGAAGAAGGGGAAGGCGACGATGGTAGTGGAAAAGGAAAAATTTCAATTACCGCCAAAATGGAACGCATAATCAGACAACGGGCCTTAGACCAAATTTTTGGCAAATTAAAACGGAGTGGGGCTGGCAATCATAGAACGAACAAGGCGGGTCGAGGTGATGAACATACCGGTGATTTTAGGGAATACCGGTATGGAGATAGTTTGGAACATATATCAATGACCGAGAGTTTAAAGAATGCCCAGATCAATAATGGTGTAGGTGATTTTTCATTGACGGAGGATGATCTTGTTGTCGAGGATACCCATTTTAAGGCCCAAATGAGTACGGTATTGATGATTGATATTAGCCATAGCATGATTCTTTATGGCGAAGACCGTATAACCCCAGCAAAAAAGGTAGCCATGGCCTTGGCCGAATTAATTACCACGAGATACCCAAAAGATACCTTGGATATTCTGGTTTTTGGCAATGATGCTTGGCCAATACCCATTAAAGATCTTCCATATTTAAAAGTTGGACCTTACCATACCAATACCGTTGCAGGATTGCAATTGGCTATGGATATGCTGCGTAGAAAGCGAAATACCAATAAGCAGATTTTTATGATAACGGATGGAAAGCCTAGTTGTCTGCGATTACCTGACGGTACTTATTATAAAAACAGCGTTGGTCTGGATGATTATATTGTTGAGAAATGCTATAATATGGCCAGTCAGGCACGAAAATTACATATACCGATCACAACCTTTATGATTGCCCAAGATCCATATCTAAAACAGTTTATAAGGCATTTTACCGAGGCGAACAAAGGCAAGGCTTTCTTCACTGGACTAACCGGCTTGGGGGAGATGATATTTGAGGATTATGAAGCAAATAGAAGAAAGAGATTAAAGTGAAATTAGATATAGAAAGTAAAAACGTTATTTGTCATTCCTGCGAAGTAAGGAATCCAGTAAAACAGTTATGAATTTGAATAAGGAAAAAATCAAGACCCTTGGGGAATTAAAGACCTCAGGTTATCAGAGTAAGAGTATTAAAGACGAACTTCGGAATAATCTTAGGGATAAAATTAAAGCTGGGCAGGAGTCCTTTGCAGGTGTATGGGGCTATGAGAATTCTGTGATCCCAGAATTGGAACGGGCTATTTTATCACGCCACAATATCAATTTGCTAGGTTTACGAGGTCAGGCCAAGACTAGATTGGCACGTTTGATGGTGAATCTATTGGATGAATGGATTCCTGTAGTTGAGGGTTCGGAAATAAATGATGACCCATTAAACCCAATTTCCCGTTTTGCAAGGGAATTAATCAAGGAACTTGGTGATAAAACTCCTGTTTCATGGCTTCATAGGGATAATCGGTTCTATGAAAAATTGGCCACTCCAGATGTTACCGTGGCTGATTTAATAGGTGATGTAGACCCCATAAAAGCAGCAAATCTGAGACTGTCCTATGCTGATGATCGGGTCATTCATTTCGGGATGATTCCCAGGGCCAATCGCTGTATTTTTGTAATCAATGAATTGCC
>CAZHJO010000689.1:0-1776 GCA_964532755.1 uncultured Maribacter sp.
TGAGATTCAGTTGGCCATGTTCTATGATTACAGAACCAATGTGCCATTATACCCTGAATGGCAACAGTATTTTAGGGAGCATCAACCACCTACATTGATTGTTTGGGGTAAAAACGACTACATTTTTCCTGCCGATGGTGCTTATCCCTATAAACGGGATCTGAAGAATTTGGAATTCCATTTACTGGACACCGGACATTTTGCCTTGGAAGAAATGGGAGATGAAATAGCCCAATACATTTTAAACTTTTTGCAAAAAAATAAAATCAATTAATCTAGTGAGTGTTAGCAAATAATAGTCAGTTCGGGTTACTACTACAAGTTTAATGCAACCTTATTAACCTGGACTGGCACTCACCAACAAACGAACAGGCATGGAAACAAATAGTACAAATAGATATGCATCTCCACATGTGAAAAACCAGGAAGGAAGCTATGGCAAAATCAAAAGAACATACCTAAAACCAAATTATACATTCGGGTATTACGAATCACTTTCATTAATTAAATAACAAGAAATAAATGAAATATCCTAGCGACATCGTATTTACCCCATCGGTAAAAAAAATTCAGAAAAAATACAAATCACGTGATAGCTATGCCCGTATGGAACAATTTGGTGGCTGGAATACCAAAGTAACATTGGAATTAAAGGAATTTTTAAGTACGATGGATTCATTTTACTTTGGTACTGCCAATTATGATGGGCAACCCTACATTCAACATAGGGGTGGTGCAAAAGGCTTTTTAAAAGTGATTGACGAAGAAACTTTGGCCTTTGCGGATTTTTCGGGTAACAAACAATATATCTCTGTTGGCAACCTCAGTGAGAACAACAGCGCAACTCTTTTTTTGATGAACTATCCTTCACAAACTAGGATTAAAATTTGGGGAACAGCGGAAGTTGGTGTTGATGAAAAATTATTGGCATCACTCCATCACAGTGCTTACCATGCTAAAATCGAAAGAGCTATAATATTCAAAGTAAAAGCTTGGGATGTAAACTGTAAACAGCACATTAAACAACGCTATACGGCTGAAGAAATTAAACGAATCACTGCACCATTGCAGGATAAAATTAAGGAGCTGGAAGCTTTTAAAGCACGAATATTAAATCAAGACTAATTAGTCCAATTAAATAATTTGAAGAAGATTTAAATAAAACAATAAAATAAACATGAAAAGAATAGCAATAAACGGTATGGGGCGCATCGGGAGAGCTGCGCTCAAAGTAATCTTAGACACACCTGAGTTGGAATTAGTATCAGTAAACGATATCGTATCCATTGAAAATATAGCCTACCTCATTAAATATGACTCAGTCTATGGGGTATATGAAAAAGAAGTATCCCATGATGAAAACAACCTTATTATAGACGGACAAAAAATCCAGTACAATTCCGTACGCAACCCTGCAGCGTTGCCCTGGAAAGAGAACAGTATCGATGTGGTCATAGAAAGTACAGGGTTCTTTACAGCGAGCGAAGATGCTGAAAAACATATCGATGCAGGTGCCAAGGCGGTAATCATTTCTGCACCAACTAAAAGTGGAGATATACCAACTGTTGTTCATGGTGTAAACTCAGAGGACGGTAAAACAAATATTTTTTCCTGTGCAAGTTGTACGACCAATAACATTAGTCCGGTCGTTGAAGTTTTAGGTCGTAGAATCGGAATCAAGAAAGCAATTATGACCACGGTACACGCGTATACAGCGTCACAAGGGATTGTTGATGCCCCTTCAAAGAAGAACTTTAGAATGGGTCGCGCCGGAGC
>CAZHJO010000690.1:0-1774 GCA_964532755.1 uncultured Maribacter sp.
AGGGTGTTCTTTTTTTCAGTCCATCAACGGTTGAAAGCTATTTGCAATTGAACAAACCCGATAAAATTGCCTATTGCATTGGGGAGAGCACCGCAAAAGCAGCAAGAGAACATTTTGCAGATGTAAAAGTTGCTAAAATACCTATTGTTGAGAGTGTTGTTGATTTGGTAAATGAAGATTATAGCAAATAAAGATCCATTTCTGAACAACTTGAAATTATATTCAAATATGAGCATTAAAAACGACCTATTCCTAAGAGCCTTAAAAGGTGAAACCGTTGACAGACCTCCGGTTTGGATGATGCGACAGGCAGGAAGATACCTTCCAGAATTTATGGAAATTCGAAAGAAATATGATTTCTTCACCCGTTGTCAAACCCCAGAGCTTGCGTCCGAAATAACCGTACAACCAATTCGTAGGTATGGTATGGACGCCGCTATCTTGTTCAGTGATATATTGGTTATACCACAAGCAATGAATATAGAGGTGCAGATGAAACCTGAATTTGGGCCTTATCTGCCTAACCCTGTTCAATCCAAAGAAGCGGTGGCTAATGTCATTGTTCCGGATATAGATGTGGAGTTGCGATATGTTATGCAGGCCATAGAAATGACCAAAGAGAAGTTGAATGATGAAATTCCCTTGATTGGTTTTGCAGGTTCCCCATGGACTATTTTATGTTATTGCGTACAAGGACAAGGAAGCAAGACTTTTGACAAGGCCAAGGAATTTTGCTTTACCCAACCCATTGCCGCCCATCAATTGCTACAGAAAATCACTGATACCACCATTGAGTATTTAAAGGCGAAGGTAAAGGCAGGGGTTAATGCTTTACAGGTGTTCGATTCCTGGGGTGGAATGCTTTCCCCAACCGATTATCAAGAATTCTCCTGGAAATATATTCAGCAGATTATCGATGCTTTAAAAGACGAGGCCCCAGTAATCGTCTTTGGTAAGGGATGCTGGTTCGCCTTAGGTGACATGGCCAAATCAGGTGCCGCTGCCTTAGGGGTCGATTGGACCTGTTCGGCACAAAACGCTAGATATCTAACGGGAGGCAACATCACCTTACAGGGGAACTTCGACCCAGCACGATTGTTATCCCCACCAGTAGATATCAAAAAGATGGTGACCCAAATGATCAATGAATTTGGGAAGGATAAATATGTGGTTAATTTGGGTCATGGGATTTTACCAAATATTCCTTTGGAAAACGCGAAAGCCTTTATAGATGCGGTCAAGGAATACAAAGGTAACAATAGATAAAAAATACCCTTTGGTTTTATGTGTCTGGACTTTGAAAACTACTATATAGAGCCTATTGCCGAGAAAGATGCCTGGAAAATTTGTGATTTTATTATTTCAAATACCGAGCGACTCAAACGGTATTTTCCAAATACAGTAGCACAAAATACGACCCCTGATTTATCACGGATTTTTGTTGTCAAAAAAGTAAATGAGTTCAATGCCAATGAAGAATTTCTGTTCAAATTAAAGGAAAAGAAAAACAGAACAATTATAGGTCTTGTTTATATCAAAGAACTTGATTGGGATAAAAAACAGGCCGAACTCGCTTATTGCAACGGCTATCAATATGAAGGGCAAGGTTGGATGCGTGAATCCGTCAATGCATTATCAGGTTATGCATTTGATACCCTAGGGCTTGAAACCTTGCAAATCATTGTACATAAAACCAACCCTGGAAGCATTAAAGTGGCTAAAAAATGTGGGTATACCTGGCAACGGACCTTATTGAAAGAACATACACCTCCAG
>CAZHJO010000691.1:0-1763 GCA_964532755.1 uncultured Maribacter sp.
GGATACCCTTCGCGGTAGTATAACCCCCGAACGTGCTTGGTGGGATTTAAATTATTATCACTTGGACATTGAGGTGCATCCTGAAGAGAAATACATTTCGGGGAGCAACCTTATCCGTTATAAGGTGTTGGAAGAAAAAAGAATGCTTCAAGTAGATTTACAACCCCCACTAAAAATCGATAAGGTCACTCAAGACGACAAGAAATTAAAAGTAACCACAAACGGAAATGCCCATTTCATCAAATTAAAAAAGAAGCAGAAAAAAGGAACATATAACGAGATCGTAGTGCACTTTTCAGGTCACCCAAAAGAAGCGGTCCGCGCTCCTTGGGATGGTGGTTTCTCATGGAAGAAAGATGAAAATGGAAAACATTTCGTTGCCACAAGTTGCCAAGGCCTCGGTGCGAGTGTTTGGTGGCCCAACAAGGATCATATGTACGATGAAGTAGATAGTATGGCGATGAGCGTAAAAGTACCAAAAGGATTAATGAATGTCTCCAATGGCCGTTTACGAAAAGTTGATGGGGATTCCAACACCTATCATTGGTTCGTGGCCAACCCAATCAATAATTATGGGGTGAATGTGAATATTGGGGATTATGTTCATTTTGGGGAACAATACAAAGGTGAAAAGGGAATATTGGATATGGATTATTACGTACTACGTGATAATTTAGAGAAGGCTAAGGAACAGTTTCGACAGGCGCCCATGACGATGCGTGCGTTTGAACATTGGTTTGGCCCCTACCCTTTTTATGAAGATAGTTTTAAATTGGTTGAAGTACCTTATTTGGGAATGGAGCACCAAAGCTCGGTAACCTATGGTAATCACTACCAAAATGGCTATTTAGGCAGAGACTTATCAGGTTCAGGTTGGGGATTACTTTTCGATTTTTTGATAATTCATGAAACGGGTCATGAATGGTTCGCCAATAATATCACCAATATCGATATTGCCGATATGTGGATCCATGAAGGTTTTACATCCTATTCAGAAAATTTGTATCTGGATTATCATTTTGGCACCAAGGCCTCCGAGGAATATGTTATTGGACTTCGCAAGAATATAAAAAACGATACTCCGGTTATTGGCCCCTATGATGTGAATCAAGAAGGCTCTGGCGATATGTATTACAAAGGTTCTAACCTGCTACATAACATTCGCCAACTGGTGGGTGATGATGAAAAATGGAGACGGATACTACGCGGGTTGAACAAGGATTTTTACCACCAAACGGTTACCTCAGCACAAGTGGAGGAGTACTTGATTGACAAAACGGGCAAAGACTTGAGGGCTATTTTCAACCAATATCTACGTACGACCATGATTCCCGTTTTGGAATACACTATAGAAGGCAATACCATAAAATACCGCTATTCGAAGGTTGTTTCTGATTTTGAAATGCCCATACGTGTGACAATTGATAGCAAAAAGTATTGGATTACACCTGGTGATGCATGGAAGACCCAAGAATTTGAGGGTGACCTTTCTACGCTGAACGTGGATAAGAATTTTTACATTGAAGTTTCAGAAACGTATTAGCGCTATAAATAGGTTAGCATCAATAACCATATCCCATTATAGTGGTAATTTTAATCATTAATCCAGTTTCATGAAGCAAAAGAACGCTCCCTTACTATCTTCGATATTATTCTTTATCGTTGGCATTCTCAGCAATGATGTTATTGCACAAAACAAGCATGGCATTGACTTCGCTGAATTAGATACGACGCTTCAAAAAGAGTTCGCTGGAGAATTTGAG
>CAZHJO010000692.1:0-1763 GCA_964532755.1 uncultured Maribacter sp.
AGAATATAACCATTAAAAAAAGACCTAGGACCACAACTCCTGCGTATTTTAGCAATGCCAATAAAAGATCTGGATCGCTCGAAGAAACCACCACACTGGCTAAAAGGGCAAAAACGGCCACTGGAGCGGTAAGCATGATCAAATCGACCATTTTCAAAACCACATCGTTAAGTGCATCAAAGAACTTTTTAAGCGGTCTTGCCTTTTTCTCACCAATCAACAGCATTGAGATCCCCATAAAAATCGTAAAGAAAATAACCTGTAGCATTAATTTATTTTCGCCCATTGCCTTTATGGCATTATCAGGGACCATATCTTCCAAAAAGCTTAAAGGTCCAGCTTCTTTTTGTCGGGAAGCTTCTTCAATTTTCGATATAACTGCACTATCAGTGGCATAGGTGGCCGTTAATTTATCAATAGTGTCCTGGCCAATGCCCTCACCTGGCTGCATAATATTGACCAATATCAGACCAATACTGATGGCGACTATGGTCGTGCAGACATAAATTACAATGGTACGCAATCCAATATTTCTGAATTGGGAGATATCCTTTAAATCGGAAATTCCCTTGATCAAGGAAGCAAGTATCAGAGGAATGGCAATAAGCTTTAACAGTTTTACGAAAATATTACCCAAGGGCTGGATCCAATCGGAGACGAATTCCCTTCCCCAACTTATCTGGGTCATTGCAAATCCGAACAATATACCCAATATCATTCCTATCAAGATTTGCCAATGCAAGTCTAATTTTTTCATAAAACTTTGTTTGATTATTGGGTTAATATACCATTTTGTGCTGAGAAGTAGAAAGGAAGGCTATAAATTTAAACTTCCTTGTAATAATGTATAGTCCGCTAGGACCAGGGCTGCCATGGCCTCGACTATGGGAACAGCTCTAGGGACCACACAGGGGTCATGTCGTCCTTTTCCTTTGGTAGTCACCTTATTGCCATCCTTATCTATGGTTTCATAGGGCTGAATTACCGTGGCTACTGGTTTAAAGGCAACATTGAAATAAATATCCATCCCATTGCTAATTCCGCCTTGAATACCTCCACTATAGTTTGTTTTTGTACTACCGTCCGGGTTGTATTGGTCGTTGTGTTCACTGCCTTTCATTTGGATACCCTCAAAGCCACTGCCATATTCAAAGCCCTTAACGGCATTGATAGATAACATGGCCTTACCCAATTCAGCATGCAACTTATCAAAAACAGGCTCACCCAAGCCAATAGGCACATTTTGGATAACACAAGTAATTATGCCACCAATAGTATCCCCTTCTTTGCGAACTTCCTTGATATAGCTTTCCATTTTTGAAGCGGTGTCCGGATCAGGGCAACGAACAGGGTTTGACTCAATCAAGGAAAAATCCAAGTCCTTGTAATCCTTGGCTAGTTCCAAAACCCCCACTTGGGAAACAAAGGCGTTTATTTTGATATTGGAAAGGAATTGTTTCGCAATTGCCCCTGCCACTACCCTACTTGCGGTTTCCCGAGCCGAACTTCTTCCTCCTCCTCGATAATCCCTAACACCATATTTTTGATCATATACATAATCGGCATGTGAAGGTCTATAGGAATCCTTGATATGGGTGTAGTCCCCAGATTTTTGATTGGTATTGCGAATGGCAAAACCTATTGGCGTACCGGTAGTCTTTCCTTCAAAAATGCCTGAAAAGAATTCAACGGAATCCGGTTCCTTGCGCTGGGTAACAATAGCGGATTGTCCAAATACTTGGGGGATGAGGTAAATAGTCTAA
>CAZHJO010000693.1:0-1762 GCA_964532755.1 uncultured Maribacter sp.
TTGCAAGGCTACCCTTAAATCAGCCAAAGTGAAAGTTGCGTTAAATGGCATAATGGAGGTCCTGATTTCATCAATGGCAGAATGTAATGAAACTGCAAGTTTGAACTTGACCTTCTCATCGGCCATTTTCTTAATCATTTTTGGCACTCCAGATGTGGAAACTGTGATTCTTTTCGGCGACATACCCAACCCGTTAGGGGAAGTGATCTTATCTATGGCCTTTAAAACATTATTATAGTTCATCAATGGCTCACCCATGCCCATAAATACAATATTGCTCAAGGGTCTGTCAAAGTACAAGCGACTTTCATTATCAATCGCGACTACCTGATCATAAATTTCGTCGGGATTTAGATTACGCATTTGCTTTAATCTGGCCGTAGCACAGAACTTGCAGTCCAAACTACAACCAACTTGGCTAGACACACAGGCCGTAGTTCTTGTTTTTGTTGGAATGAGTACCGATTCAACCACTAAAGCATCATGCAAACGAACGGCATTCTTAATGGTGCCATCCTTACTGCGTTGCATTTGATCGACCCTTATATGATTGATCACAAAATTAGAAGTCAAAAGATTTCGGGTTTCCTTTGAAATGTTGGTCATTACATCAAAAGAATGGGCAGATTTCTTCCAAAGCCATTCATAGACCTGGTTACCCCTGAAAGCCTTATCCCCATTGTTGACGAAAAACTCCCTTAACTGTTCCAGGGTCAACGCCCTAACATCCTTCTTTTTAGTTTTTTCCTCCATTCATGATATCTAACAAATCAAAAAATCCCACTTTCATCTTTCATCGATATAGCGGGATTTTGATTTTTCATTTGGAAACCACGCACGAACGAGGTTTCCCAATAACTATATGATCAACATGGCATCGCCATAAGAATAAAACTTATATCCCTCCATAATCGCTTCCTTATACGATTTTTTCATTAAGTCATGACCAATAAAAGCAGATACCATCATCAATAAGGTAGATTTTGGTAAGTGAAAATTAGTCACCATACAATTGGCTATACTAAATTCATAGGGAGGGAAAACGAACTTATTCGTCCACCCGTTAAATGTATTCAATGTCTGTTCTGAAGAAACCGCACTTTCCAATCCACGCATGGCCGTGGTACCTATAGCACATACTTTACGTTTATTTCTTTTGGCCGCATTAACCACTTCAGTGGCCTTCTCATCTATAATCAATTCCTCACTGTCCATTTTATGCTTGGACAAATCCTCAACCTCTACCGGGTTAAAAGTTCCCAAACCTACATGCAATGTTACTTCAGCAAAATCAACACCTTTTATTTCTAAACGTTTCAGTAGATGTTTTGAAAAATGAAGCCCGGCGGTTGGTGCCGCAACAGCACCTTCATGTTTGGCATAAATGGTCTGGTAACGCTTCTCGTCTTCTGGTTCAACATCTCTTTTAATATATTTTGGCAATGGTGTTTGCCCTAATTCACGAAGCTTAATTCTAAAATCGGTATAAGATCCATCATATAAAAAACGCAATGTTCTTCCCCTTGAGGTGGTATTATCAATAACTTCAGCGACCAAACTCTCATCCTCACCAAAATAAAGCTTATTTCCGATTCTTATTTTACGTGCAGGATCAACAAGTACATCCCAAAGACGTTGTTCCTCATTCAGTTCACGAAGTAAAAATACCTCAATACGTGCTCCCGTTTTTTCTTTATTACCATATAGCCTAGCAGGGAAAACCTTAGTATTGTTCAATACCATTACATCACCTTCATCAAAA
>CAZHJO010000694.1:0-1758 GCA_964532755.1 uncultured Maribacter sp.
TCTTACCCTTTGATCTACACCTTTATAATGGCCACATAGAATTACTATGTTTCCTTTCAGTGAAATACTATTAGCGATTTTCTGATTCAGGGTTATGCCATCGGGGGTCATATAAATGACCTCATCATAATCACGTTCAGCCTTCAATGCTGAAATACATTTATCAATGGGTTCAATCATCAGTACCATACCAGCTCCTCCACCAAATTGATAATCATCAACTTGGTTATAACTTTTATCCGTATAATCCCTTAAATTGTGCAAATGAACCTCGACCAACCCTTTTTCTATTGCCCTTTTTAAAATTGATGCCTCAAAAGGACTTCTGAGTAATTCGGGTAATACGGTAATAATATCTATTCGCATTCGCAATGATGTTTCTTGATTATTGTGCCGTCCAAAAGTAGTGAAAACAATCAACGTCTTTTACCCAATTCAATTTTTCATAGAGCTTTTGTGCGGGATTGTCAATAGCGGTTTCTAGAGTTAGACCTTTTGCTTTTTTGTTTATACAGAAATCCTTGGCACTATTCAATAAGGCTTCGCCAATTTGCTTTTTTCTAAAGGCAGTTTTCACATATAAATCGTTTAAAACATAGGAACGCTGCATAGAAACGGATGAAAACATGGGATAAAGCTGGGTAAAACCGGCTGGTTGATCTTCAAAATAAGCGAGGAAAATGACCGATTGTTTATTAGCTAATCGATCTGTTAAAAAATTCTTGGCCCCCTCTACATCACTTTCCTGTTCATAAAATACGCGATATTGATCAAATAAAGGGACTATTTCTTCCAAGTTCAATTTTGTTGCCTGTATTACCTTGATCATGTAATTAGTAAAAAAAAGCTCCGGATGGAGCTCTTAGTTATTTTGATTTTCTGTATTTGTTTATCTCGTCTTGCAGTTGTCTACTTATCTTCTGTTCCCTTTCCAAAGCCCTTCGTCGATGGTCCTCGTACTCAACTTCAACTTCAGACAATGCTGTTTTAGCTTCTTGTGTCAGCGTATTGCTTCTTCGGAATTTGTAAACAAAAAGAAGGAAAAACAATAACAAACCACCGATAATCGTCCAAAGGATAATATTGTAGGTGATTTTTGATACCGGCATTCCCAGTAGGGACATGCTGTCTTTTTCTTCGGTGACCGAGGTAAGACTGTTAGTGGTTTCGTCCAACTTTTTATTCAATGATGCTATGGTAGCCTCGTGTCCTGAAATAGTGGCATTTAGCTCAGCTACTTTTTTATTGGATGCGTTGAGGGTATCCAAAACGTTCTTCCGTAATTTGTCAAGGGAGATAATACGAACTACTTCATATCTTTTGCCATCAGCGCGATAATTACCTGATCTCTTATAAATATATTGGAATTGGCTGTCAATTGATCCTTTGTCCAGGGACAACTCTTGCGTACTGCTTGCTTGTTCTTGTGCATGGTGCAGGTTAAACGCAAATAACGCCAATACAACAAGTAATGTTTTTAAACCTTTCATTATTAAGTGGTTCTAGGTATTAGTAAAATGATTTAGAGAGAACTAAAGTAATTCAATAATATCAATAAAGAAAAAAAATTAGACGTAAGCTAACAAATAATTAATAACGCATAGAATTAATAAACATGGCTTTTTTTAAGCATTTATTGTTTAGTAATAAGTAAACCTACGGACTCTGGCAATATACTTGGCTAATCGTATTACCTGATGCGAATAGCCATATTCATTATCATACCAGATATAAAGTATAATGTTCCTGCCGTTATTT
>CAZHJO010000695.1:0-1755 GCA_964532755.1 uncultured Maribacter sp.
CAAAAAGAGGTGCCTGGTTGACATTACTTGGTTTTATTCTAAGCATGAACGTCGCCCTTTGGGGATTGTTCGAGTTTGATGATAAATGGATGACTATCGTTTTTGGTATAATTAGAAGTACCATTTTAGCTATTATTTGGTTTCTGCCCTTTATGGTCGATCGTATACTATATCCAAAATACAGCGATAAAGGCGCCTGGTCTACTTTGATCTTTCCCGTGGTCACAACAGGTATTTTCTTTCTTTCATCCCTTGAAGGCCCCTTTGATGATGGCTCTGGCACTCTAAGTTCTTTCGGATATGGTTATAGAACAATAGTGTTCACCCAAGTTCGTTCGTTGTTTGGAATATGGATCTTGATCTTTATTCACTCATGGTTATTTTCAATTGTTAATTATCTATGGGAAAATCAGTTTAAGTGGGAAAAAGCCAAAAAACTTACACTCATCTATCTTTCTGTAATTGTTTTGACCTTTTTAATTGGTATTGTTAAAACCTCATCGCAGTTCAGTCCAAAATCAGATACGGTAAAAATTGCCGCTGTTGTTTTGATTCCTGAAGATGGAGTGGCAGTTCCTATGTCCAGGATCTTTGATTCCAGAACAACATCACCGTTTGAACAGACCCTTACAAGGATTGCAAGTTTGACCAAAAAAGCAGTTGAAGGTGGGGCTAAAATCGTTTCCTTTCAAGAATTTGCAATGGTCATTGACCAAGAGGACGAAAACAAGCTGAGAGAAGAGTACAAGAGAATTGCTAATGCAAATAATACCTTTTTAAGTATTACGTACGCTTATTTTTCAGAAAATGAAAAAGGAAGAAATATACATCTTTTCATTGACGGTAATGGAGACATCCTATTAGATTACACAAAGCGGTATCTGCTTGGTATCGGACCTTTTGGGGAAGCTAGTGTATTTAACAAAGGACCTGAAATAATTCAGTCTACCGAAACTCCCTATGGTAAAATAGGAATTAGTATTTGTAGGGATATGAGTTTTCCATCATTTATCAGGCAAGCGGCAAAGGACAATGTTGATATTATGCTTTCCCCTTCTTATGATTGGCCTAAAAGTCCCGCTGCATGGTATTTGACCAGCACCATAGAAAATGGCTTCTCATTTGTAAGACCTACCTACAACGGTTATTCCTATGCCGCGGATTATCACGGAAATGAATTGGCCCACATGGATTCGGACGAGACAGAAGACGGTATACTATATTCCGATGTTCCTGTTAATGGCATCAAGGTTTTATACCCGATTGTTGGCGATTTGTTAGGTTGGGTCTGCCTCATTGCAATGTTCGTCTTGATGGGCTTTGTAGTGTTCAAAAAAAAATCGGCTAAAACTTAAGTATTAATGAGGTTTTCTTAAGAAAGAAATTAAAAAATAGCGAGATCATTGTTAGTTCAATTAAAATAACCTGCTTGAACCTTTAATAAGCTGTTAGTATATTACTATAGCATGCCTATTTTTTAAATACATTGCGGTTTGCTCTTAATCCCTCAAATACTTCTTATCAATATAGAAAGTACCAAAGGGTAGGAGTGAGGCCGCAAAAAGTACTATGAATCGTTTTGCACCCCATCTACGTTCCAATGTCAAGACTAGGGCAAGAACCAGGTATAAAACAAATAGGAAACCATGGGTGTAGCCTATAAACTTATTGGGTTGACCAAGATCGGCCAAATATTTTAAGGGCATACTAATCGCAAAAAGTGCCAAATAAGAGATTCCTTCTAAAATTGCCGTA
>CAZHJO010000696.1:0-1750 GCA_964532755.1 uncultured Maribacter sp.
ACAATTTTCCTATTTCCTCTGAAAAGTAAGGTGTGGCTTTATGAAATTTTGAATTAGGGATTTCTGTAAAAGGAGTTGCACTAAAAACACTGCCGTCATTGTCTATCTGTGCTACAAATATATCCAAATAAGATTCCCCGGAAGGTTCATAAACATCCTTGGATTTTAGTGTCCTACTGCTACTAAAAAGCAACTTTTCCTTAAAAAAACTTGGAGCAAAATCTGCTTGTGGGCTATTCACATTAATGTTAAAAGCCTGGAAATCCAAATCATCCTGCAGTGTTGAACCCAAAATTTCATAATTAAAATCAGCATTCTCGACCAATTCATTTGCGAACGACATGCGCTTGGAGTCGAAAAACGTTTTTACCCTATCCAAGCTCGAGGTTTTCGCTAAACTTTGCAACAACTTATTAAAACGATTCCCAGATAAGGTCGAATCATTTTTTTTGTGCACCTCCAAATAAATCCTTGAGGCCTCTTTATAGTTGCCTAATTTGTAATATGAGTCAGCCAGGTTCAATAGTTGACCATTCCTCAATGGCGCATTGACCATTTCTTTTTGATACTCTACAATAGCATTTTTATAATCATAGCCATAAAATAAAACATCTGCCTTAGATTTTTTTTCTTGGGCGAAAGATGTCGCAAACATCACAAAACAGAATAATATTAAAGCCTTTGTTTTCATTTTGACCTATTCATTTAATTTAAAAGAACCTTGGAGTATCTATTTGCTTAGGCTTGCCTTTCGCATTTTTAGTTTTGGGCTGTCTGCTCCTATTTCCGCCCTTTCCTAGATAAAATTTAAGAATTATCTCATGTGAACCATTGTTGAACTCGCCAAGACCATTGGTATTGTAATCATAGGAATATCCTACGAACATACCACTAGATACCTGAAAGCCTGCCAATCCACTTATGGCATTATCGAGTCTATATGATGCCCCCAAAGTAACCACATCATCTATCAGAAAGTTTGTAGATAAATTCAGGTTCACAGGAGCGCCTTGCAGGTAGTTGACCATAAATGCAGGTTTGAACTTAAGGCCACTTGATAATTCAAAGACATAGCCTCCTATAAAATTAAACTGGATCTTATCTTCAACCAAAACTGCAATTTCTTCGCCATAGATGCCATTCGTCAAGAAATTAGGGATTGATAATCCCAAATACCAGTCATCGGAATACAAAAAAGTACCCGCACCAATCGTGGGATAAAACTTGTTGGTAGTTTGATTGACCAACAGCGGTTCGTTCTCGATCTCAAAATCACCTTTGGTAAAATCCACATTCAAGAAAGAGCCACCAACATCCAACCCGAAAGAGAGTTTGGTATTGTCAGAAACACTTACTTGATACGAATAGGCGATATCCACATATCTCTGCGTAGCAGGCCCCAATTGATCATTTACCACATTGAACCCCAAGCCAGTTTTTTCATTTGTAAAGGGAATGTTAATCCCAAATCGGAAAGTTCTAGGAGCCCCGGGAACGTCGATCCATTGGGCCCTGTAGAGACCCGCAATTTCGGGAGTTTCAACAGTACCTACATAGGCCGGGTTGAAACTTCCAATATTGTACATATATTGGGTATACTGGGGTTCTTTTTGCCCTATGAGAATAATGGACATGAAAAATGTCAACAAGGAGACAAAAAGGGTCTTTCTATATGTAGAATTTTTAGTTCTGTACATCATATTCTTATTATCTTATGATTTGGATCCATCCTTTTGTAATCTCAGACCCA
>CAZHJO010000697.1:0-1749 GCA_964532755.1 uncultured Maribacter sp.
TTCGAACGTTTGTTGCTTTTAAGGACAATGAACTGAATAATGAAACCATTGAGAAACTATTGGAAATGAAGCTCTCAAATTTTGTAAGCACGGATTATATCCTTTAATCACTGTTGTCGTTCTTGCATTAGGTGCTGAAGTTGCTTCAGTACCGTTGGAATCCAGGGTACGATAAGAGGCTGTCTAAAAAGTTTGGTAACAATCACCTTAATCGAATGATTTACTTCGAATAGATTAGGGGCCGGTAAGGAAGAGTATAAGGTACCGACCCCTTATAGCAACACTTCCAATATTCGATCCATATAGGATGATTTAAGGTACAATATAAGGTCGTATAAAATATATTGCCTTATTTCCAGTTATTTGTATATCAGCTTAACCAAAACCAGAACCCGAATCTTAGCCTATACCATCATATGAATAGCATTAAAACCTTAGGTGGAATTTTACTTTTTGTCCTTATTTTTTTTGGAATCATTGCATTTCAGGTAGTAGGCACTGAGCTTGCAACCAACACCGATACAGCTGTACTGGCACTGCCAAAGGTTGATGTGGTCGATGAAAAAGAGGCCGAACTATATAGGTTAAGAAAACAACAACTTGAGCGTGCTATAGAGCAGTATTTTGATGCCGCTATCGCCTCAGGAACTATTGTGGGAGCCGGAGTAAGTATCGTACAGGGCGATTCCATTGTGATCTCTAAAGGATTTGGGAAACGAAACATCAAGGGAACGGCAGATGTTGATGAACAGACCATATTTCGGTTAGGGTCGTTGTCCAAAGGTTTTACAGGCGTATTAGCGTCAAGTTTGCAATCCGAGGGCACCTTGGATTGGAAGGATAAAGTGGTTGATTATATCCCTGATTTTCGATTGGGTAACCAAGGCAACACCCAAAAAGTCACCGTGGCCCATATTCTATCGCATACTTCGGGTACACCCTATCATAGTTATACCAATTTGGTAGAGGCCGGTTTGCCCATGGATAACATTGCCAAACGGTTTCAGAAAATCAATCCGATCGGTGAACCCGGAAAGATCTACAGCTATCAGAATGCCATGTTCGCCCTTTCCCAGGTAATTATACGAGAAGCAACTGGCCAGGAATTCAATACCTTGCTAAAAAATCGGTTTTTTAAGCCTTTGGGAATGACTGCTACCTCGACGGACGGTACAGGTTTAAGCGAAGCAGAAAACGTGGCGATGCCGCATTCAAAACGAAGGGGCGGATGGAAAAACATACCCTTGAACGATCATTATTACAATGCGGTGGCTGCCGGTGGTATTAACGCCAGTGCCTTGGATATGGCAAAATGGATGCGCTTTTTGTTAGGGTATAACGCAACGGTATTGCGACCCGCAATCATTGAAAAGGCTTTTACACCAATTGTAAGAATAGCTAGAAATAATAAATATTACCAACGCTGGCCGGGCCATATAGAATCCCATTACGGTTTGGGATGGCGCATACATACCTTTCAGGATAAAGGGGACACCGACGAGAAAACCATATGGCACCATGGTGGCAGTGTCAACAATTACAGAAATGAAATTGCATTATACCCGGAAGCGGATATGGGCATTTGCGTACTGCTCAATGGCCAATCCCGATTGGCACAAACCGTCATTCCCGACCTGTATGAGATTGTTAAGGCAATGCAAGGGGAGACTAACGAGATCAAATCCTAGGGTGTAATCGGAATCCTTTATGGTTCCCAAGCATGATAATAGTAGCCTTAATTAAGATGCT
>CAZHJO010000698.1:0-1738 GCA_964532755.1 uncultured Maribacter sp.
CCTATTACCAAGGAGGTTTACGATCCTATTTTAGCTGAATTAAAAAACTATGGCATCATTTTTAAAGAATATGAGGTTCCCTATTTGGGTTACAATCCAGATGCTGTAGGTAATTAGACTTTCATAAGGATTCTGTATTTTTACTTTCATATTGAAATGAACAGATGAAATCTGACGATAAAAATGTAAAGATTGATGGGATAGATAAGAAAATCCTAAGATTCTTAATGCAAGATGCCCGAAAACCAGTTCTTGAAATAGCTCGAAGTATTGGAATTTCCGGGGCTGCCATTCATCAACGCCTTCGGAAACTGGAAGCGTCTGGACTCCTAGCAGGTTCGAAATTCATAATAAATCCCAAAGTAATGGGCTACACGACAATGGCCTATATCGGTATATATTTAGATAAGGCTATGAGCAATCCCATTGCGGTAAAACAATTGGAAAAAATACCCGAAGTATTGGAATGTCATTATACCACAGGTAATTGGTCTATCTTAATCAAAGTATTATGTAAGGACAATGAACATCTAATGCATGTATTGAACAAGGAGATTCAGCAAATTGAGGGTGTCTCACGAACAGAAACCTTTATCTCCTTGGTTCAGCAGATAGACAGGCAGATTACCATATGATAGAGAGTAAGATAAGTGAATATCTTATTGATTGTCGTGGATTATCATTGAGGCACAAATCAAATTAAATATACTTTTCTTCTCGACTGCGCACGAACGGACATAAAAAAAAGACGCCTTTGGCGTCTTTTTAATTTGTAAGTAATTCTTGCTTAATCCCTGCCTCCCAGCACTTGTAATCCCCAATAGAACAAAGTGGCCAAAGAGCCGATAGCGGCCACCAAGTAGGTGCGGGCGGCCCATTTTAAAGCGTCCTCGGAACCTTTATATTCTTGCTGTGTTACCATATTTTTGGTTTTCAACCAAGCCAAAGCTCTATTACTGGCATCATATTCAACAGGCAATGTAATAAAACTGAACAATGTCGCCATTCCCATCATTATTAAACCTGCAATGGCTACCCAATAACCAAATCCAACTCCTGCCGCAGCACCTAACATAAGTCCTCCAAAAACAACCCACATAGACATCCCAGAAGTTACACTCACGACGGGAACCAATTTAGAACGCAAGGTCAACCATTCATAGGCCTGCGCATGTTGCACGGCATGGCCACATTCATGGGCTGCCACAGCCGCCGCTGAAGCATTGCGTTGCGAATACACGCCCTCACTAAGATTTACTGTTTTATTTTTCGGATTGTAGTGATCTGATAACATTCCGGGGGTTGAAACTACTTTTACATCACGAATACCATGATCAGCCAACATTTTTTCGGCAATTTCAGCACCACTCATCCCATTTCGCAAATGTACTTTGGAGTAGTGGTTGAATTTACTCTTTAGTTTACCGCTGACTATCATGCTAACTAAAGCAATGCCACCTATAAGTATCCAATATCCTAATCCCATAATGAATTCGTTTAAATTTTATTAAATATAGTAAAGATTACCTTTTTGATTACATTCATAAAATACAAAAACCCCGCCAAATTCGGTGGGGCTTTAAATGCTGACAAATTGTCTAAAATTGTCTATCCTACGATATTTACTATTTTACCTGGTACGATGATAATTTTCTTAGGTATCCTTCCTTGCAATTGTTGTATTGTTTTTTCATGGGCCATTACAGCCGCTTCTATCTCATCCTTGCCGAAATCCAGA
>CAZHJO010000699.1:0-1733 GCA_964532755.1 uncultured Maribacter sp.
AGGTGATGAAACCGTAGAAGTATCGGTGGCATCCGAAAGAGCAGAAGCCATAGGAGGAGTCCTAATAGCTTTATTTGCAGCCTTAATGGCCGTGTCCCAACTTGTTAATGGCGAATTGGAAGAAGAAATGATGATTGCCCACAACAAAGTTGTAAAGTACTCCAGTTGGTATCAATCAAAAAGCATAAAGGAAAGTTTGAAGGAAAGTGAATTAGAGTATCTTCAGGCCATGATGAGCACCGGTTTGCTGTCCGAGGACAAGCAATCCCCTATAGCTGCAAAAATAGAAAATACCAAAAAAAAGATTAAAAAATATAAAGCGGAAAAGACTGAAATATTGTTAGGTTCGGCTAATATCGCCAAAGAAGGATGGTTTCAAGATCTAGATGGGGAAATGGGGAAAATTGTAGGTGTAAAGGAATAGGAATATTGGGCAGAAGAATTTGACAATGCTACTAAAAAATTTGATATAGCCATGCTTTTTTTTCAGATAAGCATTGTTTTGGGAGCAGTATGCATTATCATATATGATAATCCCAAGCTACAAAGGGCTTTTATTGTGCTTATGATGATTTTTGGAACCTTCGGCACTATTATGTCTACCTACGGATATGTCTTAGCCCCTTAATTTCAATTAAAATAAATAACAGTACCTTTGCCGCTCAATAATTGCCGCCGGTATGGCAGGTGTTGCGCTGAGTCTAATGGGTTATAAACGATAATCGCTCTATACAACACACATATTTGCGATTAAGTAAAACACATTATGACAAAATTTAAAGCACTGGGACTGCAGAAGTCCCTATTGGATGCTGTTGCCGATTTGGGATTTGAAACTCCTTCTGAAGTACAGGAAAAAGCTATCCCTATTTTATTGGAGGATGAAACCGATTTGGTTGCCCTTGCACAGACAGGAACAGGTAAAACCGCAGCCTTTGGTTTTCCATTGATCCAAAAAATAGATCGTGAAAGTAGAACTACCCAAGGATTGATCCTGTCGCCCACACGCGAACTCTGTTTACAAATTACCAACGAGCTTAAGCTGTATGCGAAATACGAAAAAAGCATCAATGTAGTTGCTATATACGGGGGTGCTAGCATAACAGAACAGGCACGTCAGGTTAAAAGGGGAGCACAAATAGTTGTGGCAACTCCTGGCCGAATGAAAGATATGATAGGAAGACGGCTGGTAGATATTTCAAAAATCGACTATTGCATTCTGGATGAGGCCGACGAAATGCTGAATATGGGCTTTTTTGAGGATATAAAGGATATCTTATCAAACACCCCGAATGAAAAATCCACCTGGTTGTTTTCGGCAACAATGCCTAGGGAAGTTTCGGTTATTGCCAAAAAGTTTATGCACAGTCCACAAGAAATTACTGTGGGAGATAAAAATGCCGGGGCTACAACAGTACAGCATGAATTTTATGTTGTTGGGGGGAGAGATCGTTATCCCGCCTTGAAAAGATTGGCAGATACAAATCCCGATATATTCTCGGTGGTATTCTGTAGAACAAAACGCGATACCCAAAGAGTTGCCGAAAAGTTGATTGAAGATGGTTATAACGCAGGTGCATTGCACGGTGATTTGAGCCAAAACCAAAGGGATTTGGTTATGAATTCATTTCGTAAAAAACAGATACAGATGCTTGTTGCTACGGATGTCGCAGCACGTGGTATCGATGTAGATGATATAACCCATGTGATAAATTACCAATTACCCGACGAAA
>CAZHJO010000700.1:0-1731 GCA_964532755.1 uncultured Maribacter sp.
CTTAGCTAAGTTAGCTGAAGAGGATCCGACATTTACAGTAAAGACTGATGAAGCCTCTGGTCAAACCATTATTTCTGGAATGGGAGAGCTTCACTTAGATATTATTGTTGATCGTTTAAGACGTGAATTTAAAGTTGAGGTTAACCAAGGTGAACCACAAGTTGAATACAAAGAGGCATTGACCAAAATGGCCGGACACAGAGAAACTTATAAAAAGCAATCTGGTGGTCGAGGTAAATTCGGTGATATTGTCTTTGAAATGGGTCCTGCTGATTCTGATTATGAAGGAACAGGTCTACAATTCGTTGATGAGATTAAAGGTGGCCGTATTCCTAAAGAATTTATTCCCTCTGTAGAAAAGGGTTTCAAAGCCGCTATGATGAATGGTCCTCTTGCGGGATATGAAATGGATACCATGAAGGTTGTGCTTAAGGATGGGTCGTTCCACCCTGTTGATTCAGATGCTTTGTCTTTTGAATTGGCCGCAAAACTGGGTTACAAAGCCGCTGGTAAAGCCGCGGGTGCTGTAATCATGGAACCAATAATGAAGTTAGAGGTATTGACTCCAGAAGAGAATATGGGTGATATCGTTGGGGATCTTAACCGAAGAAGAGGTACCATCAGTGATATGAGCGATAGAGCTGGTTCAAAGGTTGTAAAGGGCACAGTCCCGCTTTCAGAAATGTTCGGTTATGTAACTTCCTTAAGAACCTTATCATCTGGTAGGGCTACATCGACAATGGAGTTTTCACATTATGCTGAGACACCGTCAAGTATTGCAGAAGAAGTTATTAAGGCAGCAAAAGGGGTAACCGCTTAAATTTTAGAAGATGAGTCAAAAAATCAGAATAAAACTAAAATCCTACGATCATAACTTGGTGGATAAATCCGCTGAAAAAATCGTAAAAACGGTGAAGACTACCGGTGCTGTGGTAACAGGACCAATTCCTTTACCAACACATAAAAAGATATTTACGGTTTTGCGTTCGCCGCATGTGAATAAAAAATCAAGAGAGCAATTTCAGTTGAGCTCCTATAAAAGGTTGTTGGACATTTATAGTTCATCATCCAAGACCATCGATGCGCTTATGAAGTTAGAGCTTCCAAGTGGTGTTGAGGTAGAGATCAAAGTGTAGGTAGATGTCATTCCAAACAGGAATGATGTGAACATGTCCTGAGCTGCGTGCAAGGGAAAAACGGAAACAAAAATGTATTCAGGGTTGAATTATTTTTGGCCCTGTTTTTTTGTAATGAGTTTAATAGTTTAGTAATTAATAAATAATAGTTATATGTCTGGGTTAATAGGTAAAAAAGTAGGTATGACCAGCATCTTTGACGAGAATGGGAAGAATATTCCTTGTACCGTTATTGAGGCAGGACCATGCGTAGTTACCCAAGTCAGAACCGAAGAGGTAGACGGGTACAGTGCCCTTCAACTTGGTTTCGATGACAAGGCAGAAAAACGTGCTAATAAGGCCGAATCAGGTCACTTTAAAAAGGCAGGTACTTCTCCCAAGAAAAGAGTCGTTGAATTCCATGGATTTGAAGGGGAATACAAATTAGGGGACACCGTGGGTGTTGACGTATTTGTTGAAGGAGAATTTGTTGATGTGGTAGGTACATCAAAAGGAAAAGGTTTCCAAGGGGTAGTAAAAAGACACGGTTTTGGCGGTGTTGGTCAAGCTACTCATGGTCAACACAATAGACTTAGGGCGCCTGGTTCTATAGGTG
>CAZHJO010000701.1:0-1730 GCA_964532755.1 uncultured Maribacter sp.
AATTTCTGAACTGCTGGATGTTGACCCCAAAATCGGGATAGGTCAGGGCTCACGCCCTTTCCCCCCCACACCACCAGGCATACGGATCCGTACCATGGCGGTTCATTAAAATTTAATCTTTAACCACATGCAATCTCGGTAATCCTAGCGAATCAAAATATTTATTTGGAAGAGCGATTCTTACTCCAGGGGTATGGCATATATTCCAATGCCCCTTAGAGCTCCAGGCCGTCGTATGCGCCAACTCATCTGAAACTCCCCTTTTCATAAGCTCTTTATACTTTCGCTTATACACTTTCCACTGCTTCCATTGTATACACCTCAATTTTCTTCTTATCCAACAATCAAGGTCTCTAAATTCAGATTTTGCCTCTGCAAATCTAAAATAATTTCTCCAGCCAATTATTATTGGCCTCAACATTTTTATCCTAGACTCCATGCTCATGCTCCATCTTCTTGTTGTTATCCTCCTGATTTTATCCTTGAATTTCTTGATCGATTCCGGTGCCACTTTTCTTCTATTAGGGTTCCTACCTCCTGTAAAACTAAAACCAAGGAACTTTCGATCCTTTGGACGTCCTACTGCACTCTTCTCTTTATTGACTTTCAACTTAAGCTTCTTTTCAATAAATCGCTCTATGCTTTCCATCACCCTTTCTGCTGATCTTTCACTCTTTGTGTAAATATTTTGATCATCCGCAAACCTCACAAATCGATGCCCTCTCTTTTCCAGTTCTTTATCTAGTTCATCTAAAACAACATTAGACAAAAATGGCGAAAGTGGCCCTCCTTGTGGTGTTCCACGATCAGACCTTTCGTAAATACCATTTTCTAGTACACCCGATCTAAGGAAACTCCTAATCAGTTTCAAAACCCTTTTATCTTTGATTTCCCTTGCCAGACGACTCATTAACCTGTCGTGACAAACTTCATCAAAAAATTTCTCTAAGTCAATATCAACCACAAATTCGAATCCATCGTTGATATATGACTGGGCCTTCAATACTGCTTGATGGGCAGATTTACCTGGCCTAAAACCAAAACTATTATCACTAAAATGTTGATCCCATTTTTCCTGTAGTACTTGCAGAATCGCCTGCTGGATAAGTCTGTCCACAACACAAGGTATTCCAAGTTTTCTTTTCTCATTCTTCTTACCAGCTTTCGGTATCTCGACCCTTTTCACCGGCATTGGTGAATAAGTTCCACCTAGAAGCTTATCCTTGATTATTGGCCAGTTTGTTCGTAGAAAATTTGGTAACTCCTCCGTTGTCATTTCATCGACCCCAGCGGATCCTTTATTTCCTTGAACCTTTTTCAGTGCTTTAAATAAATTATTCCTCTCGCAAATTACCTCCATTGTTCGTGAATTAAACATCGGACTTTTGGTACTACCTCTTGCTATCAGTGAATCGGCCATCTCTACACTTCCTTGGGGGATTACCCCAACTGCTGTAGTGGATCCTTTCTTCAAAGTTTGCTGCCTTTTAAAATCACTCATAAAATCGGTATCCTATTCATCGCTTCTTAATGTTCAGGCCTTCAATTCAAATCTTATGAACCTAATACGCCCTCTGCTGACTTCTAAAGTAGGATATGGTTCTTTTCAGTTCCACCGGTTAGTTGTAATTCTTAGTTGGTTAGGTTTATGTTGACGGTCGCAAGCGGCCGGTTCCCTATTTTTTTTCCACACACCGAATTTACTTCTAACACCACCTCAGATATCCCGG
>CAZHJO010000702.1:0-1723 GCA_964532755.1 uncultured Maribacter sp.
CTCTTTTGGCCACCTCTCCAGGCGGATACCCATAATGATCGTGGAAGCATTTGACAAAATAAGATGTACTACCAAAACCCACTTCATAGGATACCTCGGAAACCGTAATGTCATTTTCCCTCAACATTTTCATGGCATTTGTCAGACGAACTTTTCTGATAAACTGACTGGCTGATAAATTTGTGGCTTTTTTGATTTTGCGAAGCAGGTTAGAGCGACTCATACCTATTTCATTGGCAAGTTCAGAAACCCCGAATTGCTCATTGGACAAGTTCTCTTCAATAATCCCGGTTATTTTCCGTATAAAATCATTTTTGATGGCGTTGGAATCGGGCATTGGCTTTTTCGCTATTTCAAAGTTGGGAATTGGATAGTGCAAGATACGAAATCGAAAACCGTTGTTTCGATTTTACCGTACAAAACGGCAATAAATTGGTCTACATATTATTTTTACCCTAGTCCCTTGTACATGATCATATGCGTCATAATTTATATCGATTCCGCATATTTTATAGTGCTTCATCAAACTTTACACCTTTTGTCATTTTCTTGATATGTGTTGCATCATGGCTTATTGGAACTTTACACCATAGAAAAAAATGTAAAACTTAAATCAAGAAATAATGAAAACGCGACTCTACTTTTTAGACAACTTAAGGACCTTTTTAATTCTATTGGTGGTCTTACTTCACTCCGGAATAGTTTATGAATCCATATTACAGGAGACCTGGATTGTGAGCGACCCGGCCAAAAACGATTCAATTGGACTGATACGCATGTATTTGGATCTATTTGTGATGTTTATTATCTTCTTTATCTCGGGGTATTTTATTCCCAGATCAATAGGGAGCAAATCTAACCGGGAATTCATCAAATCAAAATTCAATAGGATAATGCTGCCTTGGATTATGGCTGTATTTACGTTAATACCTGCCTATAAGGTAATATTCCTTTACTCAAGGGGCTTGCCCCAGGAGGAATGGTATTCCTATTTCCATATATTTGAAAGAGTGGGTGGCAATCCCTACTTGTTTTCAGATAATCCGGTTCAAAACTGGTTGTGGTTCTTGCCTGTACTGTTTTTGTTTCAAATGGCGTATCTGGCCTTATCAAAAACCAATGTCTTGTCATTGAAACTGTCCTTAAAAACAGGAGTTATTTTGACCTTCGCATTAGGACTTGTGTATAGCTTGATTATTTCGTTCAGTGATCTCAGCGGTTGGTTCAACTCCCCAATTCTTCATTTTCAAAGAGAAAGGTTATTGGTCTATTTTATGGTTTTTTTATTGGGCTCCCTCTGCTATAAGCTCAATGTCTTCGAATCGAATACGAAGAACAGGAAAAATTACATTTGGGCCAACGTGATTTTAACACTTTCAATATGTGTTTTTACCGTCGTTGCCTTGAATCTTTTTTTCAATATGATAACCCCTGATCGGAACTACTATTTTGTATCGGAAGTGTTTGATAGGATTATGTATTTCGTGTCATTACTAATATCCATGTTGGGCTTCCTATATGTTTTTGTATACCTGTTTCGATTTAATTTCAATAAAAGCAATAGGCTTATGGCCCATTTAAACAGGAATTCTTATCAGGTCTATATCATACATGTGGTGGTACTGGGAGTCGGTGCAACACTTATGTTGAACTTGGATATTCCGGCTTTTGCTAAATTTATGATATTGACCCTTTTGACCTATACCGTAAGTAATGTCCTTGT
>CAZHJO010000703.1:0-1715 GCA_964532755.1 uncultured Maribacter sp.
ACAAGTAATACCCTTCCTTAAAGAGGCGACGAGTTATTTAATGTTGCGGCCGTTGTTAGAGGATGTGCCTTACGATGATTGGTGCGGTTCACTGCCTAAAAAAGCCTTTAATGTGAGCAAAGAATGGCACGCTCCCCTTATTAATGGGTTGTGTAGTATTCCAAAACTGCAGCCAGGGGATACTGTTTGGTGGCACCCCGATTTAATACATTCCGTGGAACAAAAGCATAAAGGAGACCAGTATAGTAATGTTATGTTTATAGGGGCCACTCCATACTGTGAAAAAAATAAAAAATACATTGAACTTCAAAAAGAGCATTTTTTGGAAGGTCGTTCTGCCCCTGATTGGGCTGCTGAAGATCGTGAAGTGAATTATGAAAACCGGGCCACTTTTGATGATTTGACCGAATTAGGAAAAAAAGCAATGGGATTTGATTAATAAATCCCTTTCCTTTCATTCTTGCTGAGGGTGGAATCCAGATTCAAGCAGGCATATTCCGCTCCAAGTACGCAATGACTAATAGAATGAAGAAAATGAAATGGCCGCCATAGCTTTGATTGGCCCATCAAATCAAGTATATTCCAAACCCTTGTTTTTCTGCCTGGGTAAGCAAAAGAAATAAAAATAATGAATAATTTCACGCTCCCATCCAAGAAGACCTAACAACCGCTACAGAATCCACTTGAGGCTTTATTAAATTCCTGTTACACAGGAATGATAGATCACACTTCCAATAATCCAACCCCCACCACAACAAATATTCACGCCCTACTTAAGCCATAAAGGAATATATCCTATTTTTGAAAGTCTAAATAGAACCAACCAAAGATGAGTGCCGTAGCAGTATTGAAAAAACCGCGTATTGAAGTTGTTGATAGCCTACGTGGTTTCGCTATAATGGCAATAATGCTCATACATAGTATTGAGCATTTTAATTTTTATGTATTCCCTGATCCAAGCACCCAACCCGCTTGGTTGAATTCCCTTGATACTGGTATTTGGGACACGCTTTTTCTTCTTTTTGGAGGTAAGGCTTATGCCATTTTTGCGCTACTGTTTGGTTTTACCTTTAGTCTCATGTTTGCCAAGCAACAAGCCTTAGGCGTTGATTTTGGCCCTCGTTTTTTATGGCGAATGCTACTATTGGTTTGTTTTGCCCTTTTCAATGGCCTATTTTTCCCGGGGGAGGTATTGATGATGTATGCCCTCGTAGGGGTGGTCCTGGTCCTGGTCCGCAAATTCAGTACTAAGGCCTTACTTATCACTGCTGTTTTACTTTTGTCCCAACCTTTAGAATGGTCCAGTTATTTACGTTCCGTATTTGACCAGGACTATGTGGCTCCAGTATTGGAAATGGGTTATATATGGAAGGCTCTAAAAGAAGGCCAATTGGGCGATTCGTTTTTTGGATTGGTCAAATCCAACACTCTTTACGGTCATAAAATGTCGCTCATGTGGGCCTATGATGTAGGTAGGTTGTTACAAACCGCCGGATTGTTCGTGCTGGGTTATTGGTTGGGTAAAAAGGAACTTTTTATTGATAGTGAAACAAGTGCTAAGTTTTGGATACGTACCTTGATAATTGGTACTACGGTTTTTATTCCCTTTTTCTTGTTGGAAAAAAACTTTAAAATAATTACCGATTCCAAAATACATGCGCAGACATTATTGAAAGTGGTTGATATGTATGGGAACTTGGCCTTTACCGCGGTAT
>CAZHJO010000704.1:0-1714 GCA_964532755.1 uncultured Maribacter sp.
TTTCGTTAGCGGAATAGTCCTAATAGACGATTCCACAACGAAACCATACACAAATCGTTAGGCAACATATGACTATTCGCACAACCATATTGATAATTAGTAGTCTTTTGTTTTCTGCAAAAAACCATTGCCAAATGACATCGAACAAATATGAAATGGAAGTTGAAAAAGGGCTCGAAAAAGAAAATCCTGAATTTTACAATGGACTAAAAATAATTCTAAAAGAGTTTCAAGAACATTTGATTTCAAAAGGTATCATCGATAATTCCAATTACAAAAGTTATGTTGGACTTTTGGATAACATACGGGACGATGAGGACAAGGAGTTTGAGATAGAATATAATATTGGCGATTCAATACAAAAGCTTGCAAAAGGAATTAAATACGAAGGACTTTCTCCTGAGAACTTCGTAAACGGAATAAAATACTTTAACGGAACTGATTCAAAAAGCTTTCTTTTTAACGAAAAAGTATCAGAGCTAACTGAAAAAAAAGAAAAGTTTAACCGTTCTGTCTATGCAGATATATTGGTTGAGGTATATGATGAGAAGGATTTTCAGTTACCTATGGTAAAATTAAAAATTTTCCGTTTTCTAGACCCCAATTCAGATTTCGTAATTTACACTTATGTTGGCAAACCAAATCCTGAATAAATGTGTTGCCTAACACAACCCAACCTCCTATGAAAAGCCCTAATCGGGTATATAAAAGTTCAAATAAACGATTAGATCTATAACCTTTATATTATTCATTAACTTAGTCATATAAGCAGGATAGCATCAATGGTGATATCCCATTGTTGGCAACAATAAAAAAAATATGAAATTAAGAAATCTCATTTTTATAGCAGTTGTACTATTGATATCATGTAAAAATGAAATCAAGAAAGAGAAACTTAATAGAGATACAGTTGCTAGGGAGATTAGCTTTTACACTCCGGACAGTATAAAGATTTATGGCGACCTTTATGAATTAAATAAAATGGGTAATACTATTTTATTGTTCCATCAAGGTGGTTCTAATGCAAAAGGGGAATATGCATCTATTATCCCCAGATTAATTACAAATGGATTTAATGTTTTAGCTATTGACCAAAGAATGGGAGGACAAGTGTATGGTAATTACAATAGAACACTTGCTAATTTACCAACAAACAGCTTTGGTGATGGCTATGGTTACTGTGACGCTTATAACAACATCGAGAGCGCTCTAAACTTTATAATTGAATCTGATTTTATTGGGAAGAAAATTCTTTGGGGCAGTAGTTATAGTGCATCTCTTGCAATTCAATTGGCAAATAACAGACAGAGCGATATCAATGGCGTATTAGCTTTTTCACCTGCATCCGGTGGACCAATGAAGGAGTGTCGACCTGATGAATATTTTGAAACATTGAAAGTACCTCTTTTACTACTAAGACCTCCCAATGAAATGGAAAATGAAAGCTCAAAGTTGCAATTTGATTTGGCAAAGAAATTTAATCATGAAACTTATGTTGCCCAATACGGCACACATGGTTCATCAATGCTCGTAAAGGAAAGAGTTGGGAATGAAGTTGAAGATACATGGGAAGTCGTTTTATCTTTTCTAAATAAAATTGAACAATAGCAAAACTGTTGCCAACAAAGACTCCTATGAAAAACACCGACCCTATTCTTCAAAGTTCAAATAAACGATTGCTTCAATCAATGAAATAACCGATAGAGCCTATGAG
>CAZHJO010000705.1:0-1706 GCA_964532755.1 uncultured Maribacter sp.
TTTTGGTCATTGAAATTTCTTACGGATATTTTGTAAAAAACCAAAAACATAAGGTGATGGATTCAGTTTCGAGCATAAGTTCGGGACTTACCAATATTGTTAAGGATTCATTGGGTATTGGGGTCATTATTGTTACTTATCCCTATTTATTGGAACACTTGGCATTTGTAGAAATAAAGTCATCGTGGATAGTTTGGTTGGTTGCATTTTTAGCCATTGATTTTGCCGGTTATTGGAATCATCGATTGAGTCATAAAGTCAATTTTTTCTGGAATCAGCATGTCATACACCATAGCAGCGAAGAGTTTAATTTAGCTTGTGCGCTCCGTCAATCAATTTCGAATTTATTGGGTTATTTTCCGCTACTATTGATTCCAGCTGCCCTTTTAGGTGTCCCAAGTAATGTGATTGCTGTCCTTGCGCCTATACATTTATTTGCTCAGTTTTGGTATCATACACAACACATTGGTAAAATGGGATGGTTAGAATATCTTATCATTACCCCTTCGCAGCATAGGGTGCACCACGCCATAAATCCCGAGTATATTGATAAAAATCTAGGTCAGATTCTTTGTGTTTGGGATCGTTGGTTTGGTACATTTCAAGAGGAATTGGACCATGTGCCTCCACAATATGGGGTCTTAAAACCGGCACAGACTTGGAATCCTATTATTATTAATTTTCAACATATCTGGCGTTTGATAAAAGATGCCTGGCGTACCGCAGGTTTTTGGGATAAAATTCGGATTTGGTTTATGCCCACTGGTTGGCGCCCGATGGATATGAAAACGAAATATCCTATCCATATTATTGAGGATGTTTACCATTTTGATCGATATACAACTCCTGCTTCACCTGCGCTAAAGGCATATTCAATCTTTCAATTATTGGCAACTACATTCTTATTGCTGTTTATGTTCTATAATTATACCTCAATTGGTTTTGATGGGTTGTTGCTTTTTGGGGCTTTTGTTTTTGTGGGTATCTATGGCTACACAACTTTAATGGACAGAACCGGCTATGCCATATGGATTGAACTTGGGAGAAGCCTCGCAGGTATGTCCCTTATATATATGATGGGGGACTGGTTCGGAATTGACTCATATTTTGATTACGGCAGCCTAGTTATTGCCTGCTACTTCATGATTACTATTATAGGTGGAGTTTATTTTACGTTAATTGAGCGTAGGCCTTCCGTGAATAAAGTAGCTTTATGATTTAAAAAAAATGGAGTATGATTAGACCTTATATCTTAGCTGAAACAAACTGGCAAGCTCTCAAAAATTCCACATTTGATTTGGCCATTTTACCGTGGGGCGCGACTGAAGCACATAATTACCATTTGCCCTATGCCACCGATGTTTATGAAAGTGATGCTTTGGCAGCAGAATCTGCGAGACTGGCATGGGAAGGAGGAAGCAAGGTAATTGTATTGCCTACACTTCCATTTGGTGTAAATACGGGTCAGTCAGATATTTATTTGGATATAAACTTGAATCCGAGTACTCAATTGGCAATATTAATGGATATAACTGAGGTGCTCAATCGACAAGGAATAAAGAAATTGCTAATTTTCAATAGTCATGGCGGAAATAATTTTAAACCTTTGGTCCGGGAATTGGGTTTAAAGTATCCAGAAATGTTCATTTGCTTCTCCAATTGGTTTCAATCCTTGGATAAATCCAAGTATTTTGACGAAAATGGTG
>CAZHJO010000706.1:0-1702 GCA_964532755.1 uncultured Maribacter sp.
AGCGGATTTTTGGTCCTGTAAAGGATTATGAATGTGCTTGTGGTAAATATAAAAGGATCCGCTACCGTGGTATTGTTTGTGATCGTTGCGGGGTAGAGGTTACCGAGAAGAAAGTACGTAGAGATAGGGTAGGACATATCAATTTAGTAGTTCCTGTTGCCCATATTTGGTACTTCCGTTCATTGCCGAATAAAATTGGATACCTTTTGGGATTACCTTCCAAGAAATTGGATATGATTATTTATTACGAGCGTTACGTCGTAATTCAACCTGGTGTAGCAAAAGGTCCTGAAGGAGAAGAGGTCAATAAGATGGATTTCTTGACTGAAGAGGAATACTTGAACATCCTGGAATCAATTCCACAGGAAAACCAATATTTAGAGGACTCCGACCCTAATAAGTTCATAGCTAAAATGGGTGCTGAATGCCTAATAGATTTGTTGGCACGTATAGATCTTAAGGAATTATCGTATGAATTAAGACACAAGGCAAATACTGAAACTTCCAAACAACGTAAGACTGAAGCATTAAAACGTCTTCAGGTTGTTGAAGCTCTGAGGGAATCCCAAGAAAATAGGGAAAATAGACCGGAGTGGATGATTATGAAGGTAATTCCGGTGATACCACCTGAATTACGTCCTTTGGTACCGCTAGATGGTGGTCGTTTCGCTACCTCTGATTTGAATGACCTGTATAGAAGGGTGATTATAAGAAACAATCGTTTAAAGCGATTGGTCGAGATCAAGGCACCTGAGGTTATTCTTAGAAATGAGAAACGAATGCTGCAGGAAGCTGTTGATTCCTTGTTTGATAATACAAGAAAGGCGTCTGCGGTTAAGACCGAATCAAACAGACCATTAAAATCACTTTCTGATTCATTAAAAGGTAAACAAGGCCGTTTCCGTCAAAACTTATTGGGTAAGCGTGTTGATTATTCTGCCCGTTCGGTAATCGTTGTTGGACCTGAAATGAAACTATTCGAATGTGGTCTACCAAAAGATATGGCGGCGGAACTTTACAAACCTTTTGTTATCCGTAAGCTTATTGAAAGAGGTATTGTAAAAACGGTTAAATCCGCTAAGAAAATAATAGATAAGAAAGAGCCTGTAGTTTGGGATATCCTTGAAAATGTATTAAAAGGGCATCCGGTACTATTGAACCGTGCACCAACCTTGCACCGTTTAGGTATACAGGCATTCCAGCCAAGATTGATCGAAGGTAAGGCAATACGCCTTCACCCATTGGTTTGTACGGCCTTTAATGCGGATTTTGATGGTGACCAAATGGCAGTGCATTTGCCACTGGGCCCAGAAGCAATATTAGAAGCCCAATTGCTGATGCTTGCCTCGCATAATATTTTGAATCCTGCTAACGGTTCACCTATTACTGTGCCATCACAGGATATGGTATTGGGTCTATATTATATGACCAAAGAAAGAAAATCTACCAAGGAAGTACCCATTATTGGTGAAGGGTTAACATTCTATTCTGCAGAGGAGGTTGAGATTGCTTTTAATGAAGGCATGGTAAATCTAAATGCCGGTATAAAGGTAAGGGCCAAGGATTTTAATGAAGAAGGAGAATTGGTGAATCAAATCATACCAACCACTGTTGGTAGGGTCCTCTTCAATATGGAAGTTCCAGAAGAGGCGGGTTATATCAACGATGTATTGAACAAGAAGTCGTTGAGGGATATTATCGG
>CAZHJO010000707.1:0-1700 GCA_964532755.1 uncultured Maribacter sp.
TTACCCGAGTGGACATAATTTATGGCGTCAACAAAATGAGGTTGGCTTCTCTGCCATTGACCAATTTGAACTATGCGATCACTCGATCCAACAAAATGCTTCATTATATTTGCCTCTTGGATGGAATTTGCGATTGGTTTTTCGCAATAAACATCTTTCCCGGTCTGCAAGGCATCCGTTAGCTGTAGACAATGCCAGTGATCGGGAGTGCCAATAATGACAACATCAATATCCTTGTTTTCCAACAATTTTCTATAATCGGTATACCATTTTGGTTTCTTGATCCCGGCCTTCTCTAAATCTGCAGTACGCTCCCTTAAAACACTTTCATCAACATCACACAAGCCAATTACATTGGTCTCGCTAATTTTAAGCACTGAAGTAAGATCTGTGAAACCCATGCCCTTACAACCAATTAAACCTACATTGATTGTATCATTTGGCCCAACTCTTTTTCGCAATGTGGCCAATAATTCCATGGGAAATACAAATGCAGCTCCAGACGCCGCTAGGGCAAGCGAACTCTTTTTAATAAATTTTCTTCTTGTGTGATCCATATCGGTAGATTTATGAATCATGAATATAGCTATTTTCACCCAATTTCGGGCACAAAAAAGCCGATGAAATCATCGGCCTATCAACTATTAAATTTAAAGGATAAAGCTTATTTAGTAACCGGTGTATTAAGCTTTTTACTCATCTCCATGGATATAGCCGAACGGTCAAACTTTAACTTTCCTGCCATTGTTTCGATAATACAAGAAGTATCTTTCTCACTAAGATCCACAACTTTTCCATGAAGTCCACTTTTGGTAATTATCCTATCACCTCTTTTCAACTCGGCCGAAAATCTTTTCTCATCCTTCTGTCGTTTCATCTGCGGTCGTATCATAAAAAAATACGCGACCACAAAAATTAGGATCATCGGCATAAAATCCATTATACTACCACTTCCCATGCTATAAATTTATTATTGTTTTTTTATTTAACCGGTCCTAATGGCGCTGAATCTTTAGGGTTTACAAAAGCCTTGATTCTTAAAAGTTCTGAACCTTTTGCGGTATTTGCAACTACCGTAATTTGTTTGGTTATTTGGTTCTGACCTGAACCATTGAATTTAACCAGTAGTTCTCCTTTTTCTCCAGGGGCAATAGGTTCTTTTGGCGGATTAGGCACGGTACAACCACAGCTACTTGTCGCATTTGTAATGACCAAGGGTGCGTTACCTGTATTTGTAAAAGTAAATATGGTCTCCTGGGGAGTACCTTGCTCAATCGTCCCAAAATCATGTTCTGACTTGTCGAACTCCATAACCGGAACTTGTTTTGCTGATTCATCACGTTCTGCAGCTACCGCCACATTATCAGTTTTTACTTTACTTGAAGCATTTTCCTTACATGATACGAACGTCAGCATTGACAGTAATCCTAAACCTAAAATTGCTCTTTTCATCTGTAGTAATTTTTAATTTGCACCAAAATTAAAGAAATATTTTATAATAGCCCTCGGCCTACCTTTTTTAGTTTACCCTGGGATTTATACTCTTTAACAAGTTTGTCCAGTATACCATTAATGAAAATACTACTTTTAGGGGTTGAGTATTCCTTTGCAATTTCCAAGAACTCATTTATAGTTACCTTCTCTGGTATTGAGGGGAAGTTAAGCAGCTCACAGATAGCCATTTTTAATAGGATAGAATC
>CAZHJO010000708.1:0-1700 GCA_964532755.1 uncultured Maribacter sp.
TTTTAAGGGAAAGTTACTTTTTAGTAGCGGTAGGGCACTAAAATCCAAGGATGTCTATGAACCTTCTGGGGAATCTTATTTAGATATATATGTAGCGCAGATAGACAATGACGGCAGTATTTTTAGTGCAACCCCATTTCAAGAAATTCCTAATTCAAAATTTCATAAAGCTACACCTTACTTTTCAGAGGAAATAGGAAAATTGTTTTACGTACTATCAAACACACAAGGAGGTGCACTTCGTTTTGATGAGAATGGTAAAAATTCGTTGGCAATCGGAATGTCTGACACTCGAGGAGAACTTCGTTTTCTTCTTAAGGATTTAAGTACCTCATTTTACTATCCTTTTTTTGATGCTAAATCCTCTAAATTGTATTTTGCTGCCGACCTTGAGGATGGCTTTGGCGGTACCGATCTTTACTATGTATTTACCAACAACGGACAGATTATGTCGGAGCCCACCAATTTGGGACCAAGGGTGAATTCTCCTGGAAATGAAATTGCTCCCTATATATTTAACAATAGCCTATACTTTTCTTCAGATATTTTTTATGGGATTGGTGGAATGGATTTATATAAGACAAATATGCATTCTGATGGCTCTTTTGGTATACCTATAAATCTTGGTAAAGGTATAAACACAACATTTGATGATTTTGGTCTTGTTCTAAAGGAACATGATCCAGATGGATTATTGGGCTACTTTTCCTCAAATAGAACTGGCGGCAAAGGGAATGACGATATATATGGATTTAAAGTAAAAGAAGACCTGGGCTTAAAGACATTTTCATTAAGGGGTCGAGTTGTAAATCTCAAATCAAAGGATGGTGTTTTAAAAGCACAGGTAAGACTCTTGGATAATGAAGGAGGTATCATTACAGAGGTCTATACAAACGAAAATGGTGATTTTAGATTGGAGATTCCTTGGAGGAACGAAGTAACGGTGCAGGCTACCAAGGACAGACATTCTATTTTTTCGGTTACTTACAATGAAAGTGAATATGAAAGCGTTCAGAAAGAAGCTTTCAATATAGGGCTTTCCTTTATTGACGATTTGTTGACCGAAAAAGAAGGGAAACAGGTAATGAAAATTCAAAAATTCTATTTTAACAAAGGGCAGGCGAATATTACTCCTAAAATAAAAATAGAATTGGATAAAGTAGTTGATGCTGTACAACGGTTTCCACAATTAAAATTGTCAATAGAATCACATACCAATAGTAAGGGTAGTAATAAGAACAATAGTCGGCTTTCCCAAAGACGTGCGGATGCCATTAAAATGTATCTTGCTGAAAATGGTCTCTCCTCATCGAACATTACCGCAATCGGTTTTGGAGAGGATAATCTAGTTAATAAATGCGCAGACGGTGTTTATTGTCTAGAATTTCTTCACAATCAAAACGAACGTACGCATATCGTGATTGCTAATATTAATGAGCTATAATGCTATCCGGAATAATAAGGTATTTCATTAGAAAATAACTATCCAAAAATAGTATACCGAGAAAAACCCTAGGAATAGAATCCCCAAATAGGTAAGCCACTGTAAACCTTTTTTTGGTCTAAATTCCCTTGGTATTTCTGAACTCATCACATTTTTAAGGTTCATATAGCCAATTATCGGAGCCACTACGAATGAAACAAAAGTGGCTAGCGCTACCAGCGTCCCCATATTAGCACTAAATGCTGCAATAACCAAA
>CAZHJO010000709.1:0-1695 GCA_964532755.1 uncultured Maribacter sp.
TCCTTATTATTTTCTTAGTCATTCATTTAGCGGTAAACATAACTTCACTTTTTAGCGAAGATCTATTCAATCAATTATCCCATTTCATGGGTACAAATCCGCTGATCCAATTTGCAATGCAGCCCGTTCTGATATTCGGGGTGGTATTTCATTTTATAATGGGGTTTGTTTTAGAACTAAAAAACAATGGGTCTCGAAACATTAAATACGCGAAGAACAATGGGGCGGCCAACTCTACATGGATGAGTCGAAATATGATTTATAGTGGATTGGTAATCTTGGCCTTTCTAGTTTTACACTTTTTGGATTTCTGGATTCCAGAATTGAATACAAAGTATGTTCAAGGTGATATGTCGGGAATGTTAGCAGGTGAGGAAGGATTTCGTTATTTCGAGGAATTACAACACAAGTTCGTTGAACCTTGGAGAGTAGGAGCCTACGTAGTTGCTTTTATTTTATTGGCATTGCACCTACTTCACGGATTTACCTCTGCCTTCCAATCAATTGGAGCGACTATGGGAAGAAAAAAAACAATGAAAAATATTGGCAAGGCATATTCAATACTAATCCCATTAGGGTTTATTGTCATTGCGCTTTTCCACCATTTTAACCATTAATACCATTAATTTATGTCTGTATTAGACTCAAAAGTGCCAAAAGGGCCAATTAAGGACAAGTGGACGACCTATAAGGACAAAATAAATCTTGTAAACCCTGCCAACAAACGATTGATCGATATTATTGTTGTCGGAACAGGTTTGGCTGGAGGTTCTGCTGCTGCTACCTTGGCAGAACTAGGCTATAACGTTAAGACCTTTTGTTTTCAAGATTCTCCACGAAGGGCACACTCTATTGCTGCCCAAGGAGGGATTAATGCCGCCAAGAATTATCAAGGTGATGGGGATTCTACCTACCGACTATTCTATGATACGGTAAAAGGTGGTGATTACCGTTCCCGTGAAGCCAATGTACATCGTTTGGCAGAGGTATCGGTAAATATTATTGACCAATGTGTGGCCCAAGGTGTGCCCTTTGCCCGTGATTATGGTGGCCTGTTAGACAATCGTTCTTTTGGTGGCGTATTGGTTTCACGAACATTTTATGCCAAAGGGCAAACCGGACAACAACTGTTATTAGGTGCTTATTCTGCCATGAACCGCCAAATTGGACGCGGTAAGATCAAGCCCTTTAATCGCCATGAAATGTTGGATGTGGTCATTGTTGATGGTAAAGCCAGAGGTATTATAGCACGAAATCTGGTTACTGGCGAAATTGAAAGACATTCCGCCCATGCCGTAGTTTTAGGAACCGGTGGGTATGGTAATGCTTTTTACTTATCTACCTATGCCATGGGAAGTAATGTAACAGCCGCTTGGAAAGCGCACAAAAGAGGAGCTTTTTTTGCTAACCCCTGTTTCACGCAAATCCATCCTACCTGTATTCCAGTTTCCGGGGATCATCAATCTAAATTGACCTTAATGTCAGAATCATTACGTAATGATGGAAGAATATGGGTGCCAGCCAAATTGGAAGATGCAAAAGCCATTCAAGAGGGTAAATTGAAACCAACTAAAATTGCAGAAGAGGATCGGGATTATTTCTTGGAAAGACGTTACCCTGCCTTTGGCAACTTAGTGCCACGTGATGTCGCCTCAAGGGCTGCAAAAGAACGATGTGATGCCGGTTTTGGAGTAA
>CAZHJO010000710.1:0-1693 GCA_964532755.1 uncultured Maribacter sp.
TGCCACATGTTGCTGCCATTCAGTAGGCCATGTAGGGTGTTCCATGAAATACTCGATAGTTTGTCTTGCCATGGCAAACTCCCTATCTGTTGTATAATGACTTAATTGGTTCAAATACGCATCGGCCTCATAGGGAATTCGTTCTCGGTCGCCATCAACATACAACCCATTAAAAGTGGTGGCCTTAATGGAATACTTACATAAATCCCATACTTGATTCAAAATATCATTATCACTTTCAAAACTACTCGCTTCTTCATCCCAATAGGTGTGGAAGGCTAGTTGTTCAAAATTTTCCGCTGAAACAGCTTCTTGTGCACCTTCTATTTCGGCATATCTGAAGGGAACGAGCGGAGGAAAACCATCCGGTAAGGGAATTGCCTTTTTCGGCCTTGTGTTTCTTTCATCTGTTTGCACAGGTATTTGATATTTGGTTTGCCCTGGTTCTACATCTACCTTCAACTCTTGATACCGGATGTTACTTTTCGCTGGAGGTGTTCTATTAACATTTCCCTTATCATCAATCATTTCCCCAACTCTTATGGTCAAGGTATGTGGACTTTTTGCATTGTACATAAAATCCATTGTGGCAAATGCAGCCTTACCGAAATCCATGAAATAAAAATCGCCTCTGTCTTCAAATATTACAGGGTTTATTTTTTCAATATTGAATTTATTTTCTGTGGAAATGATATAGCTATCGCTTTTTCCGGTAGTGAATTTTTGCGCTTTGGAATAATTTACCAATCGGTTTTCTTCATCCCAAATCCTAACCTTCCAATAATAGGTTTTGTTAATTTCAAGCGTTTTACCTTGATATTCAACATCTGTAGATGCCCCCGAGGCAATACGCTTACTGTCCCAAACATCGCCATTGTTGGCATCGATGCCCGATTTGCTTGATGACACTAAAATCTGGTAGGCCGATTGGAATTTCGATTCTAACGGAACCGTCCAACCAAACTCAGGTTGAGGATCAAAGATTTTAACATCCTTCCCTGGGGCTCTAATAAGTTCAACGGTTAGATCAATAGGTGCAGCTATATACTTATCACTGTTTTTCAGTATTAATGCTTCAAGTGTAGCTCTTAACTTATCTGCTATGTTCTTATACTTTTTATTTCCAATTAAATTATTAATCTCTTGGGGATCTCTCTTCAAATTATAAAGTTCCTCAATGGTTTTGTCATTTACATATCTGAAATATTTCCATTCTTCGGTACGTACCCCTTCACTTGGTGGAATACTTTCAAAATCCCATAAATGTTCAATTAAAATGGTATCCCTATCTATGGTATTGGTTTTATTGTTAACAATAGGCATCAAGCTTTTGCCTTGCCATGATTTAGGAGCTTTAACTCCTGCGAAATCTGCAATTGTAGAGGGCACATCAATGTTGAGCACCATGTCATCAACATCCCGATGCTTATTGACCCTGGGGTCAAAGATCAACAAGGGCACCCGTATCGAATTATCATACATCAACCATTTCCCAGCAAATTGACGTTCACCTAAGAAATAACCGTTATCACCCATTACAATAATAACCGTGTTCTTATCAAGACCCTTTTCCTTGAGTTTGGTCCTGATTTTTTTGATTTCCAAGTCAATGCCCGAAATCATTCTGTAGTAACCTTTTAAACTGTGCTGATACTTTTCCGTAGTATCATACCGCCATGTCCATCGTAATCGA
>CAZHJO010000711.1:0-1687 GCA_964532755.1 uncultured Maribacter sp.
ACAATTTCAAATATTGAAACTTCTCGCTATAAAAAAGGTAATGCCTACATCAGTATTGATATCCATCAAATGGGCGATTTTGATCCTTATATTTATAAGACCAGTGATTATGGCCAAAGTTGGAAGTTGATAAGTAGCACTATTCCAAAATCAGTTCACAGCTTTGTACATGTGGTCAAAGAGGACCCAAAGCGAGAGGGTATGTTGTATGCCGGAGTTGATAACGGTATTTATATTAGCTATGATGACGGTGAAAATTGGATGCGTCTTCGTAACAACCTGCCCCCTGCACCTGTATATTGGTTAGAAATCCAGGAACGTTTTGATGATTTGGTGGTAGGCACTTACGGAAGGGGGTATTACATTCTTGACAATATTTCGCCCTTACGGGAATTTGATCTGGATGCACAAGACAAAGATGCCCATCTTTTTAGTCTTCGAGAAGCTTATCGTTTTCACAACAAACAAAGCATAAAGACCGATGGACCCAGTCACAACTCAGGTAAGAATCCAGCCTATGGCGCAGATATCAATTATTATATAAAAGACAGTACTGACCAAAAGGTTGAAATCCAAATTTTGGATGCCAATAATGAAATAATCCGAACTTTAAAAGGGGAAAATGACAAGGGCGTTCATAGAACTATGTGGGATCTGCGTTATGAACCTACCTATAGACCAAAATTGAAATCCACCCCGCCAGGAAGACCTTGGGTGCAGTTAAATGGTGAAGGTTGGCGGCCTTTGGTAACGTGGTATTTGGATTTATGGCGGGGACAGTTTGGCCCACGTGCTGTCCCAGCTACCTATAAAGTTAAATTGATTGTTGGGAAAGCCGAATATGTTAGGGAATTGGTAGTATTAAAAGACCCTTTATCTGAAGGTACATTGGAAAACATTAAAGAGCAAGTCGCATTTTCTTTGGAATTACGTGATGCTATGAACCTCGGCGTGACTATGATCAATGATATCGAAACCATAAGAGCTGAGTTGAATGAGATCATACCCAGTTTAAAACGTGAAACCGATGTTCAGCGAGCTACGGAACTAAGAACACTGGCACAGAATATTGCCGGTACCTTATATGATATTCATTTGACCGGTGCCCGCGAAGACGCATTTAGGGCACCTATGAAATTATATGGTAGACTTAGTGCATTGGCCAGTGATATTGGCGGACACGGGATAGATTTTAAACCTACGGACCAACAACGGGAAGTATATGCTATTTTCAACCAACGATTAAAAAGTATTGACAAAAAATTCAAAGAGTTTATGAAGGTGGAAGTGAAACAATTAAACTCCCAATTGAAAAGGAGCAAATTTCAGATCCAGCTAAAAAAAGAGATCAAGAATTAATAAAAAATTGAATTGCAATCTGGATCTGGGCCAAAAAAAGAGGCTAGATTACCTAGCCCCTTCTTCAATTTAAGTTGGTTAATTTACTTTATTTGGCCATGGCCTTTTTAATAGCTCCAATAATGGCCATTAAAACACCGCCGCCAACACCACCGCCGGCCACGCTTCCTAAAATTCCTGCCATGTCCATCGCTCCGGCATCGGCACCGGCACTAAGACCCAGCATACCGAGCAATTGACCTCCCAATCCGCCACCCAATATTCCCACTATAGAGTTTCCAAGGGTTCCAAGAGACATGTTTTTCAATAATTTGCCGGCAATATTGCC
>CAZHJO010000712.1:0-1685 GCA_964532755.1 uncultured Maribacter sp.
TCATATTGTAATCCCTGACAGTAATAATAAAACCAAGTGCGTGGATTAAAAATTATATTGACATCTAAGGGCAGACAACATAGCTGCACGTTCGTGAGTCAACAAGTTCATTTCAATTATGCTGATCGTCTTTAACACTTTTTAGCTGGGTGAACTACAGCTTAACATAGCGGATTATTCCTAGTGTAATAAATTGACTTCAATTTTGGGAAAATTGCACAATTGGGAAGGAATAAATACCGTATGGACAATTTAAAATAAGAGGTTGTTTACTTCATACTGTTGAAAAAGTCGAATATTTCAATGGGATCGGTATGCCAACTAGGAATAGGCCCCGGCCGCTTGGTTGCCTCCAGTGCCGTGAGATACAAACCGGCACGATCCGCTTGCTCAAAGGGCCAATATTTATCCTCGGATATATTGTAGGGAAAAACCCAATCCATTTTAACATTCGAAACATTCCGCCAATTGTTGCCTTCGGCCACAAGCCATAACCGTTTACCCTTTCCAAGGGCATAGCCTACCTCCATGCTCACATTGGCATTGGGTTCGGTGACATCGGCCAATAGGGCCCCGCTCTTAGCGACCAGCGTAAATAACATCTCCTGATGATCTTCATTACCTAGACCACCCCATGCGCGGATGGCCAACATATTCATATTTTTGGCAATGGCACGATAAAAATCAAGATACCTTTCAAGATAGGGCTCTACAAAAGGTATAGCCACAAAACAGGTGTTTTTTTCCTCTTCGATACTCATGATCAATTCGCGTAAGACCTGCATACAGGCATTCATCATTTCCTGCCAGGTTGGATCTTTCTTCGCGGTGTTTTCCCTAAACTTTCGGGTGGCCTTCTCCAATAATAGTGGTGCATGGCCCAAGGTGGTAAGTAAATGTTTTGCCGTCTGTAAATCATCTTCGGTTTCATCGGAATTATCCAGCAATGTGATGTAGCGAAAAATGGCAAGACCCAATAAATAATATTCGGTAATAATGGTGTCATGGGCTTTTAATTCTTGTTCTATGGCTTCCTCCATGTTGGCATAATCACTCCCGACTTCCGCATTATTTTTAAACTGGTTGCTATAGGTCACCAGAAAATCGCTGATACCTTTGGTCGCTTGATTTCTTAAATCATATTCTTTTCGGAAATCGAACAATAGAGAAGCGCCGACGAAGAATCCGGCCACCGTGCCATTATAAGCGCGGTAAAGATTGGAAATCTTTATAGGGGGAGGGTTCTCTTTTTCCCAAATTAAGTCACTGCCCCAACGAAGACCATCTATGATATCCTGTTTCTCCAGTTCTGGATGTTCGGCCAAAAAAGAGTTTATATCCAAGGTCTCGGCCAATTTCTTTAGAATTTCCGATCGTTCCATAGCTGATGTTCTTAAAGTTTAACCTATAAAACCGGTGGCAAACACAATATTAAGATAGGTATTGAAATAGTTGCGGGCAAGGAAAATTGTACTGTTTGCAGCGAATATTGTGTGGGCTGTATAATTATTTCAGTCCCAAGTAGTACGGGCTTTACTGGTAATCGGATCTCCACTTTCTTGGCCCTTTTCGCATTCTCCTTAATCCTAAAGATAAGACTTTGGAAAGTAATAAATACTTCTTTTTTTAAGGGGATGCTGGTGGGTTGGCGCACAAATCAGGCAGCAAAGAAAATCACTAATACA
>CAZHJO010000713.1:0-1683 GCA_964532755.1 uncultured Maribacter sp.
ACAATCGCCCTATTGATGGGGTGCAAAGAAAAAAAAGAGATTGAACCGAGCATTGTGGAGACCCTAAAAACGTATACCATTGAACAAATGATGGACAATGAAAGTGTTTTTGGGGGCAGTTATTCCAATGACAATTCAAAATTGTTGGTTTCGAGTAACCGTTCGGGAATTTATAATATGTATACGGTGCCAGTAACCGGTGGTGAATTATTGCCAGTAACTGCCTCCGATAGCGCATCGATTTTTGCCATATCCTATTTTCCCAAAGATGATAGAATGCTTTTTAGAATGGACAACAATGGGGATGAGATCTACCATATTTTTTTAAGGGATTCTACTGGCACACATAAAGACCTAACGCCCTATGCAGGTGCAAGAGCAAGTTTTTATGGATGGGCCGAGGATGATGAAAGTTTCTTTTTTACATCGAATAAACGGGACAAAAGATATATGGATTTATATGAAATGGATTTGGCATCAATGAATTCGAAATTGGTATACCAAAATGATGGAGGGTTTAATATAGGCGGAATTTCAGATGACCAAAAATATCTTCCTCTGGGTAAGGCGATAAACACCAATGATAGCGATCTATTTGTTTACAATCTTACCGATAAATCGATTACCAAGATAAATGCCCAACAAGGTTCTAACAGCAGTGAGGACTTTTCGCCAGATGGCAAATATCTTTATTACACAACAGATGATGGTTCGGAATTCTCCTATTTGAAAAGATTTAACCTAGAGACCCATAGTAGCGAAAAGGTGATGGAACGCGAATGGGATATTTCAGGCTCTTATTTTACCGAAAATGGCAAATACCAAGTGACGTATATTAATGAGGACGCCAAGAATGTCATTGAAGTGATGGATGTTGCCTCGGGTAAGAACATAGAATTACCCTCTTTTGCAAATTCCAGTATTACCAATGTTGGTTTTTCGGAGGATGAAAAGCATATGCGATTCTATGCCGGTGGATCCCATACCCCTTCAAATCTATACTACTATAGTCTAGAAACAAAGGAACAAAAACAATTGACCAATGTACTTAATGATGAAATTGATGGTTCCCATATGGTAAGCGCGACAGTGATTCGATTTAAATCATTTGATGGGGTTGAAGTGCCTGCCATTTATTACAAACCCCATCAAGCCACGACCACGAATAAAGTGCCTGCTTTGGTTTGGGTGCATGGAGGACCTGGAGGTCAATCTAGACAAAATTTCAGTTCACTGATCCAATATATGGTCAACCATGGTTATGCCGTACTTGCGGTTAACAATCGGGGCAGTAGTGGATATGGAAAGACCTTTTACCAAATGGATGATCTGAATCATGGCGATAAAGACTTAAAAGATTGTGTCGAGGGTAAAAATTGGTTGACCAATCAACCGGAAATCGATGCCGAAAAAATTGGGATCATAGGTGGTTCTTATGGTGGTTATATGACCATGGCAGCGCTCACCTATACCCCTGAGGAATTTGCCGTAGGGGTTAATTTATTTGGTGTCACCAACTGGATTCGTACCCTTCGGAGTATACCACCTTGGTGGGAATCATTCAAGGATGCATTGTATAAAGAATTGGGAGACCCGAATACGGCTGATTCCGTTCGTTTGCGAAAAATTTCACCTTTATTCCATACCGATAAAGTGACCAAACCTTTGATTGTACTGCAAGGC
>CAZHJO010000714.1:0-1681 GCA_964532755.1 uncultured Maribacter sp.
TTGATATTGATGATGTACCCACCATTGGCAAAGGTAAATTACGCTTTACTGCCAAAGGTTTTCAAGGACACGAAGATCTTATCCGTATCGCTGATCTTAAATTGGGTCATTGGTCCCGTGCTTATGTTTGTATTGGCCATTACATTTCTAAGGGAGTACCCCGAATACATGGTAGGTCTTATTTTAATTGGTCTTGCCCGCTGTATTGCCATGGTGCTCGTTTGGAACGATCTTGCTGATGGCAGTAGTGAATACGGGGCCGGTTTAGTAGCATTGAACAGTATTTTTCAGGTTTTTGCCTATAGTTTTTATGCGTGGATCTTTATTACCATACTCCCACCCTATTTTGGGTTTGAAGGGGCAATTGTCGATATCTCAATAGGCACGATTGCGGAAAGCGTGGCGATCTATTTAGGAATCCCATTTGTCATGGGGATTTTCAGTAGATTGATTCTGGTGAAATTAAAAGGGGAATCATGGTATACCCAAAAGTTCATCCCTACAATTTCACCCTTGACCCTGATTGCTCTTTTGTTCACGATTGTGGTCATGTTCTCGTTAAAAGGTGAATTGATCGTAAAAATACCTTTTGATGTTTTGCTGATTGCAATTCCGTTGCTGATTTACTTTAGCTTAATGTTCATTATAGGATTTTTCTTGACCAGGGCCATGGGTGCTGAATATGATAAGACCGCTTCGGTAGCCTTCACAGCTGCTGGTAATAATTTTGAATTGGCCATTGCAGTGGCCATTGCAGTTTTTGGTCTTAATTCGGGGCAAGCATTTGCCGGTGTTATTGGTCCCTTGGTTGAAGTGCCGGCCTTGATCTTATTAGTGCGGGTTTCCTTTTGGTTACAAAAAAAGTATTTTGTGAATTCCTCCAAACAACACTCTTGAATAGTTGGTTGTTTCTTTTTCGTTCATCACTACTCAAGCCCAACAGCCGCTGTTATTTCACTGCGTTGTAATTGCTCTTCCACAATCTTATGCTGTGCAATGCGTTCCTTTAAGGCATTCAAATAGTTCAAGACTGCTTTAGTATTGTCATGATCATAGGCTTTTACCGCCCATTCCATGGCCGCTTGGTACTCGTCGTTCATTTCACTGTAAAAAGCCATATTAAAGCAAGCTTTGGCCTTTATTTTGGCATTGTCGTTCTCAACTTCCTGTTCCCACAAAGCAGCGGCTGCTTGCCAGTCTCCCTCAGTGGCCCATTTCTTGGCTTCCGCCAGTTTATCGGAACCGCGTACAAAGTACTCACGTACAATGTCCTGTTCTTGGGGTAACAGGCGAGATCCATAGGAACTTCCCGAATGCTTGCTTTGTTCTAAAACGGCTTCCCTACGGTCATTGATGTCATAAAGCGCATCCATTGGGTCTGTTCCTGTACCGGTAGATGTAATTTGGTCGTTAAAGACAATTTCATCGATTACCTTTTGACTATAAGGATCATAAATACGCCATCCGTTTTCGATCAAGGTCTCCAGGGTAATTTCATGACCTTGGACTTTGATGTACTGACGAAGCATATTTTGTTCTTCTACCGCCTTTTTCTTCATTGAAACCTGGGTATCGGCCTCATAATAAGCCAAGGAGAAGATCGCATCAACTCCATGCGTATCACAGATATCCTTTATGGCACTCCAAGCAATGGTTTCCGCGGAAGCACCCAAGCCCCTAC
>CAZHJO010000715.1:0-1679 GCA_964532755.1 uncultured Maribacter sp.
TTGCTGGTTGGCACAACTTCTGGAAATTAAGTTTTCAATTTCCATTGCAATCTTCATTTTTAATGTAGAATTTTCCATGGCAATCGAGTTTTATGTTTACTTAAAGTTATACATTTTGTCGATAAAGTGTTAGAAATCAACGATATAATTAACATAAAATGCCCTATTTTGTTGTGAAAATGCTCCAGGGAGTTGTGAATGAATCTTAAATCGGAGTGTTGAATTGGTAATTTTTAACATGAATTAGCCTACGGGATGCGATTTTTTTACCTGAATTAAGACTCGTATCCAAATATTTGGGTTTGGTGAGGCCTCTTTTTTGAGCTTCAAGGCCATAGTACTCTTTCTTAGTCGGATGAAAGGGATATACACCATTGAAAAGCTCATCCCACCATTCATTATGTAGTATAGCCTTTATGATATCAATACAGTCCTCTAATTGTATAAGATTAACAGCAGCCTTGCCGTTCTTGAGTCCTTTTCTTCCCGATAACATGGTGATAGGATGCCTATCTGGCCCTATTAATCCCCCAAATCGAATAATGGTAGCACGCAAATCGCGGCTGCTTTTTAATAGATTTTCAGAAGCCAATAATTGCTTACCTGATTCCGTACTGGGTTGTGGTATAGTTTCTTCAGTGACTTCTCCTTCAATATTCCCATACACCGAAGTACTACTAACAAATATTATTTTATTGATTTTAGCAAATTTGACAGCAACGAGCAGTAGCTGCATTTTTTTGACATAATTCGCATTGTTTTCGCCTCTTAACTTGGGAGGAACGTTAATGACCAATACTTCAACCCCCTTTAAAAAACCCGAAATGTCACCTTCTATCCTTTCTTCGTAAATGGAAATTAGAAAAGGGGTAATTCCCTCTTGCCGGAGCATGCCGAGCTTAACTTCTGATGTGGTGGTGCCATGAATATTGTAACCATCGACTATTAATGACTTTGCCAAGGGTAGGCCCAGCCACCCACAACCCATAATTGCAATGGTCTTATTCAATTGATAAGGTTTTGGTTACCAGTATGGCATCATTCAATACAAATGGCATGGGAATGTTATCTTCCGGTCTTTTGGGCACGGTGAATTGTGGATTACTTAATAAGTCGTTGGAAGCTTCATAAATGGTCAGCTTTAGCTTAGCCTCTTTAGGAATGGTCAAGCGAATTTCAGTATAGTCATTATCACTAACATAGTGGGTAATCAATTTACCATTTTTCCTATTGTTCAGATAATACTCCGATAATTCAATATCGTTTACACTCGCTTCCTTTAATTCAATCCTGTTCGTAAAAACCTCCAAGCGATTAACATCTCTTTGTGGGGTTATGCATATTTCAAAAAATCTCTCATTACCAATGACTGTATCCAAGGAGGTCTCAACGAGTGGAGAAGCAATTTCCTTTATAGGTGCTTCTGAAACATAGGTAAAGCCGGATGCATATTTACTACTTATGGTTTTATCAGCCAGTTTTTCCGGTATTTTTTTGTCACTCCCGATATACTGCGAGGTCCATTCGGATATTTCATGTTCATAGGTAGCCCATTGAGCGGTGTTGTTATCTGCATCCAAGACATACAGCAGGCTACTGGGTTTTGCGTTTTCTGCTGTAAATCCTGAATTAAAATGAGCCGAAACCATTAGTCCAATGAACAAAATGAAACCTAAGAA
>CAZHJO010000716.1:0-1678 GCA_964532755.1 uncultured Maribacter sp.
AAAGGGAGAATGAAAGGCCCGACTTACGGGTAAGTTTACCACTCTTTGTGCTCCCGGCCTTAATTTTTCACAAGCCTCTTGCAATGCTTTCTTTTCCCCTGATATGACCACTTGATGTAGTGCATTATAATTAGCAGGCACGACTACCCCGTCTATCTGATTGCAGATATCCTTAACGATAACATCATATAGTCCGACCACAACAGCCATCCCCGTGTTTTCAACTTCACAAACCTCTTGCATGGCCGAGGCACGTTTGGCTATAAGTTTCAAGGCCGACTCAAAATCCAAAGATCCAATAGTGGCCAAAGCTGTTATTTCGCCCAAGGAATGCCCGGCAACCATATCTGGTTTAAAGGCCTTACCCATTGTTTGTGCCAGAATAAATGAATGTAAGAAAATGGCCGGTTGCGCGTACTTGGTTTGTTTCAAATCCCTAGCAGTGCCTTCAAACATTACATCGGTAATTGAAAATCCCAAAATTTCATTGGCATTTTTAAAATATTCTTGGGCCAGTTTGGATTTTTCAAATAACGCTCTTCCCATACCCGGAAATTGAGTGCCTTGACCAGGGAATAAGTATGCATGCATAAATACAATAGCTTATAAAGGTTTTTAAAATATCAATATTTATCAGCAATGGAATCTATAAGAAATCAATCACTTTACCGATTACTAGAATTCGCGAATTTCTGTCAAGAACTACAAATGATGATCATAGGACATTCCACTTACAGATATTGTATAAATATATGCTATAGTACAGAATTATATTCCTTTTCCCGTAAATTTTAATTAAACCAAGACCATTATTTATGTTCACGGTCATAACAAAATTTTCAGAGATTGAACATCTTCACCGATGGTAGACTTCGAAAAAATCTATTTTTTGGTGAATCCCGCATGAAGCATTACTCCGGCGGTATATAATATAACGGCGATCACGACCCATCGAAGTACATCAAAGGGCAATGACTTTACAATAAAAGCAGCTATCGCCACAGCCACGATCCCAGGGATTGCCATGGCAATGGCGGCAACAAAACCAAAAGCGTATACGCAACGTTCATCGTCCCTGGAATATATTGATCCTTGGTTTGTTGGGTGAACTTTAGAAGTGCCGTTTGTGGAGCGAATGCACCAATACCAAGAACATCGAAAAAATTCACCACAAATCCGATGATCGAAGTTTATAGCCAACTATTGTTTTCCAATTCATTTCTATGTGCCAGAAAGTCCTTGGTCAAAACAATAGCAAACCAGAGCGCGAGACCTGCCAACGAAATCCAAAGTATTGTTATCATATCTGTGAAAAGCAGTTTGATAAAATTTGGAAATAGTGGCTCCCCATACGTCACCCTGGCCTAGCAAACCTTAAAAAAGGTCTTGCTTTGCTTACTTTCGCCTTGTGCCAACTTGGCCTCGATTTCCTTAGCGGTCTTTGTGATGGCAAGACCCCCCAGACCTGTGCAGCGGTGTGTATTGGGTAAGGCATCCCCTACCCGCTTCATGGTTTCGATCACTTCATCCAAGGGAATTAAATGGTTGTAATCCGATAGGGCCATATTCGCACAGGAGATGGCATTCGTAGCAGCCATCACATTTCTATTTAGACATGGGGCCTCCACCCGATCAGCGATCATATCGCATATCATCCCCAAGCTGGATTGCAATGCCA
>CAZHJO010000717.1:0-1677 GCA_964532755.1 uncultured Maribacter sp.
ATTTTGCGCTCAACGGCGGGGGCAATGACCAATGGAGCAATTCCGATTGATAATTCCGAGAGGCGAATAGATGCGTTTTCGGATGCAAAAACGTAGTCGCAGGCCGATGCAAGACCAACCCCACCACCAACAGTCTTCCCTTGCACACGACCAATAATGATCTTTTTACAATTGCGCATTGCGTTTATGACCTTGGCGAAACCACTGAAAAAGACTTTGCCCTCATCAAGATTCGTAATGGCCATTAATTCATCGAAAGAAGCCCCTCCGCAGAATGCCCTATCTCCCTCAGATTTTAAAACGATTACGGTTATAGCTTGATTTTCTGAAAGTTTGTTTAGTTCATCTGATAAACGATCTAATAGTTCGGCAACAAATGAATTACTTGCCGGATGACCAAATTCAATTGTGGCGACCTCATGCTCAATTTTGGTATAAAGGCTTCCATTTTCCCGGGTAGTGCCCATAAATTATAGTTTTAATCAAAATTAGGTGTTTTGTAATAAGGGACGAAACTTTCTTCTGAACTTCCACACAAGTGCCCCACCGCGTATGGCCATCCATACCGTAAGCGCTATCCATATTCCGTATAATCCCCAATTTAGATATTTGGCAAAAAATAGAGTCGGGATAAATCCTAGAAAGGTTGCTATAAGCAATACATTCCTAAGATATTTCATTTCCCCCAAGCCTTTGAACAAACCATCAAAGACAAATGCAATGGTGTTCATTGGAAGGCCGAGTATCAAAATAAAGAAAACGGCATAGAATGTTTCAAGAACCTCAACTTCGTTTGAGAAAATAGCCCCTATAGGTTTATAGAACAGAAAGCCCGTACACATCAAGACAATACTGACAATCGCTCCGTACAGCATTATTTTTTTTGCCAATCCCCAAAGGCCATTATAGTCTTTTGCCCCTAACAATCTGCCGCCCATTATATTTCCGGCTGCACCGTAGCCATCAATAAAAAAGGCACTGAATAACCAGAGATTGACCGCTATAGTATGTGCGCCGATAAACTTGTCACCCAAGGCAGTAGCCTCGCGCACAGCAAGGATTAGGGCAACGTTCAGGGCTACCGCCCGAACAAAAAGGTTTAGACTCATTACTACCAATCTGTTTAGCTCTTTGTGCATCGGAAAACGCACCTTAAGGCTTATATCTGTTTTGGTCATTAGAAAAACAAATGCCATAATGGCCATAACGCCTTGCGAAATTAAACTGGCCCACGCAGCACCTTCCAAGTACATGGCATCCAAGAAACCATCAACCCCGTACACCAAGAGAAAGTCCAACCCAATATTCAATACAGCTCCTACTATGGCAATAAGCATAGGATAATAGGTGTTCTGTAATCCTCTGAAAATGCCCATGACGGCAAATACAAATAAGGTTAATGGGAAACCCCAAACACGTATCGAATAGTACCGAATGCAATAATCCAAGATTTTTCCGGAAGCATTCAATACCTCAAAAATCTCTTCTACAATAAAGATGGTCGAAATTAGAATTACGATGCTCAGCAGTATATTCAAAAAAATGGCCTGTGCTGGCAAGGTTTTCACTTCTTCCAACTTACCGGCACCCAAATATTGGGCAATAATGGCAGAAATGGCACTACGTGTTTGGCCTAAAATCCAAATCAACATTGATAAAAATGAACCGACAATCCCT
>CAZHJO010000718.1:0-1676 GCA_964532755.1 uncultured Maribacter sp.
GGTCAGAATAAAGACCATTCCTAAAATTGATTTGATTGTTTGTGCTTTCATGATTGTTGTTGTTTTAAGATTTATGTTATAATGCTAAAAGACTATCTATTCCTTGTGCCTTGGGAAAATCGATTTCAAAGCCACCATTATGGAATATGTAATTTGTAATTGTTGTCAAAGCCACTGCGCCAATCAATTCAGCGAAGGCGGCTTTGGAATAACCAGCAGCAAAGAAGTTTTGGATTGAAACCTCAGAGGGATGCCCTTTACTTTCAACCACCTCACTCACTAAGGAAACCAAAGCATTCAGTTTTGGATTGGCAATGGAATTTGTTCTTAATTCCAATGTTTCCTCTTCGGTAAAGCCGTTCATCTGACCAAGCGCGGTATGCGCAGATAAACAATAGGCACAGTTATTAACTTGTGAGGTTGCCAAGGCTATCGCCTCATATTCCTTACTTGAGAACTCCCCACTTTTTATGGTTTCACTGAAATTTAAAAATCCGCCTAAAAGTTTATCCGATACGCCCATCGTGGCATATAAATTGGGAACCATTCCGATCTTGCTCTTGATGTTGGTAAAGATTGCTTGCGTATCTACATTTGCTTCTTCGAAGCTTAAAGGTTGTAATGTTTTCATAGTATTCATTTATAGTATTAAAAATTAAATTTTGATAAGACCTTCTTATCTATAACGTCTTGTGCCATTCCAAACAGCACTATTTGATTTATTTTGAATTTTCATGTTTTTGTTTTTATTGATTGATAAATTTTCTTTCTGATTTTTTGATGTTGATATCATTGGCACTCATATCCCTTATCTGCATTAAACCTTCCCCGTCGAACTCCCAATGCTCATTGCCATGGGTTCTTTTCCATTGTCCTGTTGAAGCATTTTGCCATTCATATTCAAAACGCACAGAAATTCTATTATCGGTGAATGACCATAAGTGCTTTCGAAGCATGTAATGCCTCTCTTTCTGCCATTTGTCTTTAAGAAATTGAACTATAGCCGTTCTTCCAACAAAGAAAATATCCCTATTACGCCATTGCGAATCCATTGAATAAGCCATAGCTACTTTCTGGGGATTCTTGCTGTTCCAGGCATCTTCCGCTGCCTGTACTTTTGCGGCTGCGGATTCTTTAGTAAATGGAGGTACTATTTTTTTCATATTTTATTATAACATACAGACAAGTCTGTTCTTTTTGATCAAAACTTTAGTCGACTCTAGGTTAGCAAACTTACTGCGGCTCTTTTTGCTGCAATTATTGGCCAAATGTTTTTTTGTATTTGCGATAGTATAATGGCTCCTTCGAGAAGGACAATTACCTCATCCCCCAAAAGTTTAGCATCCTCTTCTTCGTATTCCTCTTTTAGAATAGTATGCACCCACGCCCGTACGTCGTTCTTGTGCAATACCGCCTGATCCTTAATCTTAATATGGTCGTCTGGAAGATCTGTTATTATATTTTGCCATCCACAACCTCTATAATCAACTGAAACCAGCCAACTATTTAAGAAATCAAAACAAGCAATTAATTTTTCCTTATTTGTTCTCTTTTTATTTACAAAATCCTGAAGGCTTCCCATCCAGTTTATATGCCTTTGTTTTAGATAAGCAACGGCTATATCCTCTTTTGACCTAAAATGCTGATACATACTGGCCTTGGCAACCCCTGCTTCG
>CAZHJO010000719.1:0-1676 GCA_964532755.1 uncultured Maribacter sp.
TGGAACGTTCTTACTTGCTCAAATTAAATGGTAAGATCGCTGAACGTCCCCAACATATGTTAATGCGTGTTTCCATTGGGATTCATTTAGATGACTTGGATGCAGCAAAGGAAACCTATGAGTTGATGTCTAAAAAGTACTTTACCCATGCAACACCTACACTCTTCAATTCGGGTACTCCAAAACCACAGATGTCGTCCTGTTTCCTTTTGGCTATGAAAGATGATAGTATAGATGGTATCTACGATACGCTAAAACAAACTGCCAAGATTTCACAATCTGCAGGTGGTATTGGTTTATCTATACATAATGTAAGAGCTACAGGCTCTTATATTGCAGGGACCAATGGCACATCTAATGGTATAGTACCGATGTTACAGGTATTTAATGATACAGCCAGGTATGTGGATCAAGGTGGTGGTAAACGCAAAGGTAGTTTCGCGATTTATATGGAACCATGGCATGCAGATATCTATGAGTTTTTAGAACTTAAAAAGAACCATGGAAAAGAAGAGATGCGCGCACGCGATTTATTTTACGCCATGTGGATTTCGGATCTGTTCATGAAAAGGGTAGAGGCCAACGAAGATTGGACTTTGATGTGCCCCAATGAGTGCCCTGGGCTGTTTACAAACCACAGTGAGGAATTTGAAAAATTGTATTTAGGGTATGAAGCAGCTGGGAAAGGTCGCAAAACGGTTAAGGCCCGAGATCTTTGGGAAAAAATATTGGAGTCCCAAATCGAAACCGGTACTCCTTATATGTTATATAAGGATGCAGCTAACCGGAAGAGTAACCAGAAAAATTTAGGGACCATTCGTTCCTCGAATTTATGTACTGAAATTTTGGAATATACATCCCCCGATGAAATAGCGGTCTGCAACTTGGCTTCCATAGCCCTACCAATGTTCATTAAGAATGGGGAATTTGATCATAAAGAGCTGTTCAAGGTTACGAAACGGGTTACCAAGAATTTGAATAGGGTCATTGATCGAAATTACTACCCTGTCAAGGAAGCTGAAAACTCAAATTTGAGGCATAGACCTATTGGTTTGGGCGTTCAGGGATTGGCAGATGCATTCATCTTATTACGTCTGCCTTTTACCAGTGATGAAGCTAAAAAAATGAATCAAGAAATTTTCGAAACCTTATATTTTGCTGCGGTTACTGCCTCTATGGAGGCTGCTAAAAAAGAAGGCACTTATTCCTCCTACGAAGGTTCGCCAATTTCGCAAGGGGAGTTTCAACACAACCTTTGGGGCATAAAGGACGAGGAACTTTCTGGTCGTTGGGATTGGGGTAAATTGCGTAAAGAGGTTAAAAAGAACGGTGTTCGTAATTCTTTATTGGTAGCACCCATGCCAACAGCATCAACTTCCCAAATTTTAGGTAATAATGAGTGTTTTGAACCCTATACTTCCAATATATACACACGTAGGGTTCTTTCTGGTGAATTCATTGTTGTGAACAAGCATTTATTGGAAGATTTGGTAAACTTGGGCATGTGGAATGAGAATATGAAGCAAGAGCTAATGCGTGCCAATGGATCAATTCAGCATATCGAGACGATTCCCCAAGAAATTAGGGATTTGTATAAGACGGTTTGGGAACTGAGTATGAAGGATATCATTGATATGAGCCGTCATAGAGGTTACTTTATCGATCAGAGTCAATCT
>CAZHJO010000720.1:0-1671 GCA_964532755.1 uncultured Maribacter sp.
CCTGACAACCGGCTTGCGTTATGATTTGGTTTCGTCTGAAATAAAAGATCCCGAAACGGATTTTGCCACATTGTATCCAGATTTGGACCAAAGAACCGAGCATAATTTCAGTGGGACTGCTTCAATAAAATATGCACCCTCCAATCTATTCATGATGGAAATTGCCTATGGAAGAGGGGTACGCTCGGCGAATATGATAGAGCGCGTTATAAACCATTTTACGGTGGGTCAGGACGCATACGAGTATATTGGCAATCCTAATTTGGATGCAGAAGTCAATAATCAGTTTGAAATTGGGTTCAAAGGCAACCTTCCTTTTACCGGTACTTCCTCCAATCGATTCATTTATAGCAGTTCGTTCTACTATTCTTTCTATGAAAACTATATCGTGGCTGTAATTGACGAGACCCAAACCCGCAAGTTCATGCCAACACGCCAACCTGTTAATCCTAAGGTTTTTAGAAATTTGGACAAGGCCTATAAAACAGGTTTTGAAATAGCTGTTGGCGCCGATTTTCTCAACAACTTTAATTTCACCACTGAATTTGCTTATGTCTATGCCAAGAACAAAGATCTGAACGAATCCTTACCACTGGTACCACCTTTGACAACAAGATTCAAACTTGGTTTTGAGAAAGAGAAGTTTTGGGCAAATGTGAATTATACCTTAACTTCAAAACAGGATAATATTTCAGAATCATTCGGTGAGACTGCAACATCAGGCTATGACGTAATGGATATTCGATTGGGTGTTGTTCCCATCAAGAATCTAACTTTAGGAATAGCGGCATTAAATGTATTTGACGAAAATTATCACAACCATTTGAATTTTTCATTCAAAAACCAAGCTGATTTTGGGGCAATTCCTATAAACGACCCCGGCAGAAATCTATCTGCTTTTGTACAATACAAATTTTAATATACTAAAAACGGGGGCAAAAGCCCCCGTTTTTTAATCCGCACTACTTAGTTTAATCCATATATTATTTCGTGAAAGTATAACTTACACCAAACTGGATCATAGATGTTGTCATATCGTAAGATACTTCACTTCCGGGAATCGCTCCATAGGGTGGAAAACCTTGAATGAACATCGGATTCAATAATTGTCCTGTGGTAGCATCTCCACTTGAACCGTAGTGATAAACCGCGTCAAGTTGCCAGTTAGTATCTATTTCATAACTAAGTCCAAACTGGAAAGCATTTTTAATTATGGCGGTTGCAGGGATATTGAAAAAGGCCACATCCTCGTTGATTGGATTCGTACTGTAGGTATACCCTGCTCGCAATGGGAGTTTATCAATTCCCTTATACTGTATACCAGCAGATACAATAGAGATGTTCTCCCATCCAAATCCGGCTACAGAAGCGGTTGGTGTCCAACCTGTTTTAGAAAAACCATCGGTATTTTCATAATCCACCAATCGATAATCCAAGGCTAAATCAACATCGCCTAACGAATACCCTAAACCAAGGGAGTAAATGGCTGGGTAGTCCATATTAAAATTATTGGTAGCTGTCGAATTATCCAAATAGGTGTTATCAAATTCAAAATCACCAAAAGATTGGGTGCTCTTATAAGATGCGCCTGCTTTGAACCCCGTACCAGAATCATAGAATAACCCGACTTGTCCTCCAAAACCCAAAGCGGTTGCCTTATCCGTTGATGGG
>CAZHJO010000721.1:0-1664 GCA_964532755.1 uncultured Maribacter sp.
AAATGGGGAAGCCTTACCGGTAGATCAGCACCAATTATTGGCATTAATTGCCCCTAGACCCTTATATGTAACTAGTGCCGAAGAAGATCAATGGGCCGACCCCAAGGGAGAGTTTCTTTCGGCCTATTATGCCACTCCCGTTTATGCCTTGTTTGGAAAAAAAGGAATCGCTGCCAAAAAAATACCCGAGGTCAACCATCCTATTCAAAATACAGTTGCCTATCATATTCGTTCAGGAAAGCACGATGTTACCCAATACGATTGGGAACAGTACATCAAATGGGCCTCTAAGTTTGTGAAATAAGGTTAGGCTACTCTACTTTTAATATATTTTATTTGCCCGTTATGGTTAGATTCGTGCTCAACGACATGAAACCATTTGCAATAATTGTTGGTGGGTTGGTTACCAAAGAAATTAGTGGAATCCATTAACCAACTGTCATCCTTTTTCTTAAGTTCAGAAAGCGAAAACTCGCGTACTTCGGCCAACTGATCCTTATAATAGGTAATTGGTTTACCTTTAATTTCTTTCCGGGCCCTATCTCCCAATTGGCTTCCTATATCCCAACGATCGGTATCTTTTTTATCAAAATCGCCCCATTGCCTGCCATCAAAGGTGTGTATTTGATAATAACGTTCCGTAGCTGCCAAGTGCATTAACATGGCTCCAATGGAATTTGCCTCCTTATCCAGGAGAAAATCCAGTTCTTTTTGTGACATTCCTTCTACTGATCTTAAGACCGTAGCGCGCATCCAATCCATCATGGACACCAATATACTGACCTGCTCGGTATAACCTTCCCTTTTCCCAAATTGATGGATGTTACCATCAGCTAGGGGTAAAGTACTATTTGCAATACTTAAATTGGGCAATAGTAAGCCTGCGCCTAAAATTCCCGATGCCTTTAAAAATTGTCTTCTTTGTACGTTTTGTTGTGCTCCCATGTTCTTAGTTTTGTCTTAAAGTAAGAACATTTAATCATTTTAGAACACTCGTTTTGAATTGTTTAACGTATTCGAAGAACGTATCTAGAATATCATGAACGGAAATTCGTTTTGTAAGGCTTGGATTTTGTTGTTCTGGGAATTCAAGAACTTTTGATGTCCTTCGGAGTCGGGATTGAATGGCCTGTGCTCCAGACCTCGCTGAATTTCCCCAACTTTTTCCATCGTCGAAAAGGCATCACTGGATATCCACATACTCTTGAATTTTTCCCAGATATAGTCAACTGCCAATTCGTTCGGATGTATCATATCCGATTTGTAAAAACGGTAATCCCTTAGTTCATCCATCATGATTTCATAGGAAGGAAAATACCCTTCGCCTGCCCGTCCCACTTCGTCCTTCAGGCGAGCACTCCGGGTGAAATCATTATCCAATCTGTTGTTGATGGCGGCAATCAAATGGGCCTTACTACGTTGATTTTCCAAGAAACCATCCTTGAGATGCCTAACCGGGGAAACAGTATATATGATCTGTGTGTTCGAATTTTCTGCTCTAATCATCCCTACCACCTTCTCAAGGCTCTTGACGATCGACTCAATAGCTAGTAATTCCTTGGAAAACTCTTTTTGAGGGACTTTATGGCAATTCGCGACAATGGTACTTGAAGTATTGTTCCGGTACACCCAGGCCGTACCCAATGTGATTACAACATGGGTAG
>CAZHJO010000722.1:0-1654 GCA_964532755.1 uncultured Maribacter sp.
CCAACTCACAAAACACCCCTCTTTTTATTGCATCAAAGTAATCCCCATTGGCATCTTTCGAGGCTTTAGCAATTTTAGGATCAAAGTCCTTAAAGTGTACGTGCCATATGCGATCGGCGTAGTTTCTAAGGGCCTCAACAGGATCACCACCACCAAATGCATAGTGCCCCATATCGAGACATAGCCCTAATAGTGCTGGGTTCGTTAACGACAATAATTTATCCACTTCCTCTGGAGTCTCTACATAACCAGCACAATGATGGTGAAAAACCGTTCGGATTCCGTAAGTGTCTTTTACAGCTTTTGCGATTTTTTCGGCGCCTCGGGCATAATCTATCCATTGGGTATCGGTCAGTCCCATACCAGGTGTAATTCTTCCAGCATTTTTAGTACGCTCGGGTATGGTTCCATTATCATCCGCCAGAACGATGAATGCTTTTTCATAACCTGCTTCATGCATTAGTCCAGCCACTCTTAAAGCAGCCGATACTCCATCATCATGTTTAGTCACATCTGCCAGTGCTACTGGAACAAAAGCCCCTAACAACTCCAGCCCTCTTTTTTGAATTTGGTACCTCAGTTGTTCAGGAACTGTGGGCATATATCCCCAATCCCCTAATTCCGTACCTATATAACCTGTTTCTTTTATTTCATCCAAAACCTGCTCAAAGCCGATTTCTTCCGATTTTTCTTCCAAGTCAAATTCTAAGGCTCCCCATGAGCAAGGAGCATTGGCTATCTTGATCATTTATTACTATTAAAATTTACGTGACCATATGTTCGGCCATCGTTCTATAATTACTTTTGTTTGGGTATAAAATTCAATGGCGTGTTTTCCTTGACCATGCAAATCACCAAAAAAGCTATCTTTCCATCCACTGAACGGAAATTGGGCCATCGGGGCGGCCACTCCAATGTTAATGCCAATATTTCCTGCATCGGCTTCATTTCTGAACTTTCTGGCACTTGCACCACTACTGGTGAACAAGCAGGCCATATTACCATAATTTCCACTATTGACAAATTGCAGGGCTTGCTCAATATTATCCATTGAAATAAGGCTCATTACCGGTCCAAAGATCTCGGTTTTGATCAAATCCTTGTCTAATGCAACATTTTCCAAAATTGTAGGTGAAAGAAAGTTGCCATTTTCATATCCCGAAACCGATGTATTTCTACCATCCAACAAGGCCGTCGCACCTTCATCCAAACCTTTTTGGATCAAAGCTGTGATTCTGCTTTTACTTTCTGCGGTAATGACCGGTCCCATATTAACGCCCTCATCCCAACCGTATCCTGTAGTTCTTGATTTAACGGTTTCGTATATAGAATCCTTGATTTCCCTTTTATCATCGCCAACGGTAATAATGGTTGAAGCTGCCAAGCAACGTTGACCGGCACAACCATACACTGAATCTGCAATAATATTGGAAGTCATTTCAATATCAGTATCAGGTAATACAATTACGGGATTTTTTGCTCCGCCTTGCGCTTGAACCCTTTTTCCATTGGCTGTACCTTTAGAATAGATGTAACGAGCTACCGGGGTACTTCCCACAAAGCTTATCGCTTTTATAGTTGGATGCTCTAAAATTGCATCAACAGTTTCCTTTCCCCCATGAACTAAACTGACCAATCCTTTGGGTATATCCAA
>CAZHJO010000723.1:0-1646 GCA_964532755.1 uncultured Maribacter sp.
GTTGGATTATGCGTTCAAAAAACAGGATTTTGAAGTATATATTGCGAGGGATGGAAGCGAGGCTTTACATATTTTACAAAACAATGTGCCTGATGTTGTTTTATTGGACATAATGATGCCCAATGTAGATGGTTACCAAACATTAGAACACATTAAGAACAGTGAAATGCTGAAAAACACCAAGGTGGTGTTCTTAACAGCTAAAAATAAAGTTTCAGATATTGAAAAAGGCTTAAAACTTGGAGCTGATAAGTATTTAACCAAGCCGTTTTCAGTAAAAAAGATAGTTTCAGAAATACTTGGACTACTTAGTTAATCATTGGTTTTGTGTGCAAACAACACCTATGTCTAATAAAAGTTAGTTAAATGAAATTACGCCTTAACCCATTGGCATCGGATATCTTTATCTGTATATATGCCATTGTTTCCCTGTATCTACGTTTTAAATATGAGAGTGAAACTCCAATTAGTCCTATGAACTCGATTGTCATGGGCGTTTGTTTCGTTGTCATTCTTTGGGTGCTCATCAAACTGAAGATACTTAATCCCAATTGGTTCGGGTTGTTCAATTCAAAAGAAAACAAGTCATGAACTACCCGGAGTTTTATGGAAAGGGCATAAATAAGCCAGAAAAAATCTGGATAAGACATTCCCAAATCCTCGATTTGCACATGCAACTGATGCGCATCCTTTCAACAGTCAAAACCAATTGTGAAAAGTGGATCTTAGCGAGTAGATCAAATCTTGGTAATCAATGTCTAAATAAGCACGTAAAAGATGGTCTCAGAAGACAGAATACCGTCATTTATGATTAACTTTATAGATGGTTTACCAAGACCGGGATACGGATAAATTCGACGTAAATACGACGTGAAATTGCCAGCCATGATGAAAGTAAGTAACCATACACCACTGATTACCCAAAATAGTCGATGAAATAGTATACATATTAAAAAATATATAAAGTAGGAACCAATTAAAAAACAATTAAAATGAGTAACTACCACATTAAGCATTTAGAGGAATACTTTCAAGTTTATAGAAAGGCAATACGAAATCCTGAGGGTTTTTGGGAAGAAATTGCAGAAGAACATTTTCTTTGGCGCAAAAAATGGGACAAGGTATTGGAATGGGATTTTACCAAACCCGAGGTAAAATGGTTTCAAGGTGCAAAATTGAACATTACCGAGAATTGTATTGATCGGCATTTGACCATACGTAGGGATAAGACCGCCATTATTTTTGAACCTAACGATCCCAATGAAGAGGCCCAGCATATAACGTATGGGCAATTGCATGAAAAAGTCTGCAAAATGGCTAATGTTCTTAAGGAAAATGGCATTAAAAAAGGAGATCGGGTCTGTATTTATCTTCCTATGATACCAGAATTGGCCATATCGGTTCTGGCATGTGCCCGTATCGGTGCGATTCATTCCGTCGTTTTCGCTGGTTTTTCTTCGAGTGCCCTGGCCACAAGAATAAATGATTCGGATTGTAAATTGGTTCTTACCTCGGATGGTTCATATCGCGGCAATAAAACCATTGATTTAAAGGGTATTGTGGACACAGCTTTGGATTATTGTCCTGGGGTTGATACGGTATTGGTTGCCAAACGTATTAATAGTGACATTAAAATGAAAAAAGGT
>CAZHJO010000724.1:0-1643 GCA_964532755.1 uncultured Maribacter sp.
GTCAGCAAAAATATAAGCAAAGCGGGTTTTCAAGGACTCTGCTACCCTTTCATGGGCATAGATCGGAATATCTCCCTGGCGGAAATAATACGGTCGTATATCATCTATTCCTGCCGTATGATCTGCATGTTCGTGTGTAAATAGCACCCCATCCAGTTTGGTTACTTTATGGGTAAGCATTTGCTGTCGAAAATCAGGCCCACAATCAATCACATAATTGTAATCATCCCATGATAAAAGTACAGATACCCGTAATCTTTTATCTCTAGGGTCATCACTTAAGCAGACTGGGTCATTACTCCCGATTACAGGGATTCCCTGTGATGTTCCTGTGCCTAAAAATGTAATTTTCAACCCTTCATCTATTTATTTCAAATTTATAACTTATTTATTTAAAAGATTACCCAATTCTATTAACTTTGCTTTAAACAAAAACCATTATATGTCTTCAGTTCTAAAGCGGGACACAGCATTTGAAAACATCCCCTCAATCAAGGCTAAAACCTTGAGGATAAACTTAAATCCAGACATTTACGGAACTTTTGCAGAAATTGGCGCAGGCCAGGAAACTGCTAGACATTTTTTTAGGGCCGGCGGGGCCTCTGGCACCATCGCTAAAGCCATGAGTGCTTATGATAAGGAATTCAGTGATGCCATTTACGGTGTTGAGGAAGACGGAAGATATGTGACCCAGCCCAGGCTAAAAACCATGTTGTCCCATGAAATGCGACTTATGGAAGAGCGCATAACCAGGGACAAACACCCGGAAAGATTGTTCTTCTCCTATGCGAATACTGTTGCTACCATTGATTTTTCGAAGAGGTATAAGGGTCATGGTTGGATTGGGATTCGGTTTCAATTAGAACCTGATCAAAAAGAATTTGACGAAATCGTATTGCACATTCGATTTAAACAGAATGAAGCTAGGTTACAACAGGAAACCTTAGGTATTATAGGAGTCAACCTAATTTACGGTGCTTTTTACAAATACCATAAACCCAGAAAGCTAATCAAATATCTTTATGACCATATTGATCGGGATACGGTTGAAGTAGACATGGTCAACTTTTCAGGACCTAATTTCAAAGGTGTTGACAATAGATTGATCAGTTTGCAATTGATTCGAAATGGCATGACCGATGCCGTTATGTTCGGACCAGATGGCAATAACTTGCTCCCAGCGGCAAAACTCTACAAAAAGAACATATTGGCACTAAGGGGTAGTTTTCGTCCCGTGACAAAAGTCAATATGGACATGTTTGAAAAGTCATATGATATTTTTATCCGTGACCAAGCGGTTGATGAGGACAGGGCCATCGTTATCTTCGAAATCACCTTATCCAACCTAAAAGCCTCAGGTGAAATTGATGAGCGTGACTTCATGGATAGGGCCGTATTGCTCTGTTCTATGGGACATACGGTTATGATATCGAACTTTCAGGAATATTATAAGTTGGTTGAATACTTTAACAATTATACCAAGGCTAAAATTGGTTTAACCATGGGCGTAAATAATTTGGTGGATATTTTCGATGAAAAATACTATCGTCATTTGAGCGGTGGTATTTTGGAAGCCTTTGGGAAATTATTCTTTAAGGAACTGCAGGTATATCTATACCCGATGAAGAATGGGGAGACGGGTC
>CAZHJO010000725.1:0-1640 GCA_964532755.1 uncultured Maribacter sp.
GACCCAAGATGCCATCGATTATATTGAAAGCGAGCTGATGTCTGTGGTAGATGTAATCAATCAGGATAAAGGACCTGGTAGAATCACGCAAGCTGCTGTTTGGGGCTTTTTGGCTCGATTACACCTGAATGCGGCTGTATACCGAGACCCTTATGGCACCCCGAACTTTACTCCTGAAGATATGGGTAATGTAATCCAATACACAGATAATATCATTAATTCGGGCATGTTTTCATTATCCCCTGAGTATTTTGACCTATTCAACGATGACAACAATAGTAATCCTGAACTTATATTCGCATTGGACCAACGCGGTGTACTGCGAAGGGAGCATAGCCGTTGGGCCTATTGGTCGATTGCAGGTTCCCTGTTTCCTAGACCTGAGCATCCTAGTGCTGACGGTACAGATGGGCCAGCCTTCACTTCTGATTTTATCCAAACATGGGTAGATGCTTATGGTGCTGTAGATCCTGCCGAAGCCGATGCAAGGTTCTATCAAAAGAATACGATTATTCCGGACGCTCAGTTACTTGACTTTGCAGGTCGTGTACAAGAAGTAGCTACTGAAACGGAAAATAGCTATTATTGCATTGAAGCCACTGAATTTGAGATAGACCGTGGAATTTTACGTGGTATCCCCTGGGGCCCTAGAAAAGGGGATGATGGGCAATTTTTGACCTGTGATGGCGGGGTCAGAATTTATCCCGTTCAGCAAAGAAAAGGAAATGGTCCCGATAGGGATGTTGGGTATGTGGATCACGTCTTGACCGTTGACTTTACCAACGAAGGTTCTTTGCATAATACAGGTCACCGTTGTTCAAAATACCAGTTTAGTCGTACATCGCCAAATGGTAACAATTTCAGTAGTGTCGACCTTGTGATGATGCGCTTGGCTGAAATTTATTTGATGAGGGCAGAGGCAAAATTGAGAAATGGCGATGCAAGTGGTGCTTTGGCAGACGTTAATACCGCTAGAACATCAAGAACTGCACGTCCAGCCCAGACGCCAGAGGCTTTGGCTTCAGTAGATTTGGATATTTTGTTCCGCGAGCGTGGTTTCGAATTATATTGGGAAGGATTTAGACGTGGTGACCAAATACGTTTTGGTAAATATGAAGATTCCTGGACCGGTAAGACTGATTCTGATGTAAACCACAGATTATTCCCTATTCCGCAAAGTGCTGTTGATGCGGCCTCGGGAATTGATGGATTCTTAGAACAGAACCAAGGTTATTAATTAGAAAGAGTTTTGAGTTAGTTTTAGTTAATTGTAAAAGCAGGCAAATTATTGCCTGCTTTTACGCTTTAAAATAGGCGTGGGTCCAAATGGGATAATCTCTCGAACAATTATATGAGCATTGGTTCCTATGGAATTGGTGGGTTGTAGAAATAGAGTTCTTAAACGTGAATTATTTGAAGATATTTTTAAAAAATATAGCCTTTATAAACCTGGTTGTTGGTTTGCTCTTAGGATGTATCTCCTGTAAAGACAAAACCGCGATAATAGACCAAAAGGCAGGGCATGTTATCGTTATTGGGGTTGATGCCATGAGTCCAAATGGGATTATAAATGCCGAAACCCCCATTATGGACTACATGATGGCAAATGGGTCCTATACACTGAATGCAAGGGGTGTACT
>CAZHJO010000726.1:0-1640 GCA_964532755.1 uncultured Maribacter sp.
GTCATTGCCGAAAGTGACAATTGCACCCCATCAATAAGTTCTTCTCTTGGAAAATCTCGGGATATGGAGGATTGTCCGCAAAAAATAATTTGGCTTCCAGCATTCAATAATGCCTGTACCAATTCATTATTTGGATTGTTGGTGCCATAACGTTTTTTGTATGCCTCATTGGTGATTATATCTTTTGAGGCTTTGTTGTGAACTACCAATGCAATTTTTAGTTGTTCAGTAGGAATCCCACTTTGAGCATGCATATTCAGAAAACGGGCTGCAGTTTCAATTGTGGTATTTATTTGATCATGATCTTCGGGTGAATCCATGATATCAAAAACAGCTTTAAGTTCCTTGGTTCTGTCAAATTCGAAATCAGGGTCGCTAATTTCCCAAACTGCCCCAAAACCTGTGATAATCGGTCCTGTTTTTTTGGTTTGTGATGAGAGTGAAATACAAAAGGTGAAACTTACTAGGGAAAGGAATTTTGCTAATCTTGGCATGCTATTTTTTTGAATCCTTAAATATATTCAAAATAGAAGAATATTCAATTTTCATTGTTCATAATTATTAAGGGATGATTTTAGGATGCGATGAATTATGGCTAAATTCACGGTTCTAAATTTTAAACGCCTTGAAAACCTTTTTAGATGAATTGAATGATGCGCAAAAGGCACCTGTATTGCATAAGGATGGGCCTCTTATGGTTATTGCAGGCGCAGGTTCTGGGAAGACAAGGGTTTTAACCTATCGTATTGCCCACCTTATGGCCCAAGGTGTAGACGCCTTTAACATTCTGGCACTGACCTTTACCAATAAGGCAGCACGTGAAATGAAAAAGCGTATTGCCGAAATTGTTGGAAATTCGGAAGCGAAGAATCTATGGATGGGAACTTTCCACTCCGTTTTCGCCAAACTGTTGCGCTTTGATGGCAATAAATTGGGATATCCCAGTAATTTTACTATTTATGATACTCAGGATTCGCAACGTTTAATTGCCTCTATTATCAAGGAAATGGGACTGGATAAGGACATTTACAAGTACAAACAGATCCAAAATCGAATATCGTCCTATAAAAACAGTCTGATCACAGTCAAGGCTTATATGCAAAACCCTGAATTGATTGAGGCCGATGCGATGGCCAAAAGGCCAAGATTGGGTGATATATATCAGGAATATGTAAACCGTTGTTTCAAGGCAGGAGCCATGGATTTCGACGACCTCTTACTACGAACCAATGAACTTTTGACCAGGTTTCCCGAGGTATTGATGAAATACCAGGATAGGTTTCGATATATCCTGGTAGATGAGTATCAAGACACGAACCATTCACAATATTTGATAGTCAAAGCACTCTCGGACAGGTATCAGAATATTTGTGTAGTTGGGGATGATGCCCAAAGTATTTATTCCTTCCGAGGAGCGAATATTACCAATATCCTGAATTTTCAGCGGGATTATGATGATGTGGGTATCTATCGATTAGAACAGAATTACAGGTCTACCAAGAATATCGTTAACGCAGCAAATTCCATAATTGCAAAGAACAAGAACCAATTGGAAAAAGTGGTTTGGACCGCGAATGACGAAGGCGCTGCCATAAAGATGCATCGAAGTATTACCGATGCAGAGGAGGGTAGGTACGTAG
>CAZHJO010000727.1:0-1634 GCA_964532755.1 uncultured Maribacter sp.
CTTGTCCGAATTGGTACGGCTATGACGAACTTTGCGTTAAAAACACATTTGCCTGTAAACGGATTAATACGCGCTACGGTTTTTGATCATTTCTGTGGGGGAGTCAATGAAGCCGATTGTATGCCTGTTATAGAAAAGATGTGGGGGAAAGGTGTGTGTTCTGTTCTGGATTATTCCGTTGAGGGCAAAGAGGATGAAGAAACGTTAGATCATTGTTTGGCCAAGACTTTGGAGGTTATGGACTTTGTGAAGCAAAAAGATGCCATGCCTTTTGCTGTCTTTAAACCAACGGGTTACGGACGTCTGGGATTATATAAAAAATTGGGAAAGAGCGAGACCCTCACCGATGCTGAAAAGTGGGAATGGCAGCGAGTGGTGGATCGGTTTGACAGGACATGTAAAAAAGCCGCTGATCTTGGCGTTTCCCTATTGATTGATGCGGAGGAAAGTTGGATGCAGGATGCCGCAGACCAATTGGTCGAGGATATGAAGCGCAAATACAATAAGAAGGAAGCGGTTGTATTCAATACACTTCAAATGTATCGATGGGATAGAATGGATTATCTAAAGAGACTGCATTCCAGAGCCAAGGAGGAAGGATTTAAGATAGGCATAAAAGTTGTCAGAGGGGCGTATTTAGAAAAGGAAAACGAACGTGCCGAGGAAAAAGGATATACATCTCCCATGTGTCCTACAAAAGGCGCAACTGATGAAAATTTTGATGCCTGTGTTACCTATATTTTAAAGAACCTGGATACCATTTCGCTTTTTGCCGGGACCCATAACGAAGAAAGTAGTTATCATTTAATGCAATTAATGGCAGATATGGGTATCGCCAATAATGATAACCGAATCTGGTTCGGGCAGTTATACGGCATGAGTGATCATATATCATTTAATCTGGCAGACCAGGGTTATAATGTGGCCAAATACCTTCCTTTTGGTCCAGTACGCGACGTAATGCCCTATTTGATAAGAAGGGCAGAGGAAAATACTTCGGTAGCGGGGCAAACCAGTCGTGAGCTATCCCTCTTGAAAAAAGAACGCAAGCGAAGGAAGATTTAAGTGCAGTATTAAAGGCTTACCTTTTCTATAATAGCCTTATCGTCACAATTTTTAACCGTCATGATAACGGGCTTCCTATCAAATTCCGCCTCGATAATATAAGTTTTACAGGGAATTGACTTGGTATCGCTTTTTTTGAAATCTACCTTCCCTTCCCTCAAGAAATAGTTGACCTTAATCGAATCGAACTGATTTTCAATGATCAATTCCATCACATCGTCCGAATAGGTAAGTGGTTTGGAACGAATATCCTTTAGCGTTCTGCAGTTAGGGAAATAACAAAATTCAACTCCGGTTTCCTCGGTTTTGTTTTTGAGGAAAATTGCCAGGAAAACCAGGCCAATGGCAAGACCAAAAAGGTAGAATCCCAAACGTTTTAGAAAGGCCATAAAATCTATTCAAGTGTCTAAAAGAATGCCGAAGATATGATTTTGTTATGGAATGTTTTACAATTTTAACGGAATGCAATATTAGAAAATCAAGAAGTTGATATCGCTATATTGAAGGTCGAACCAATCACCTACGGCCTTACTTGTTAGTATGCCGTGATAAATGTAAAGTCCATTTCG
>CAZHJO010000728.1:0-1634 GCA_964532755.1 uncultured Maribacter sp.
TCAATAGAAGGTGGTTTTCTTTATCCGAAATGGGCTTCGACTTCATTTAGATTTGACGTTTTATAAACATAAAAAGTTAATAATATTTATACATGTTTTGTAATGTATTGATTTTCTTTTCTTTTTGCTTCTTTTTCTTTTCTTTGTTAATACTAAATTATTGTTAATTAAAATAACCAACCTACGGACTGAATTAGTTCGACTACCAGGCTAAAGACCTATTGAGCGATTAAATACCCGTAGGTTGTTTTGGAAAGTCTCGGATAGAAATTAAGGTTATGACCTATTATTAATGGCTAGAGAATATCCAAAACGAGGTTATTGAACAACTAAACTTTTTATTTATGGACTACATCAATTTTATAGGCTTTGATATCTCCAAAAAAACATTTGATTTGGTTCTTATAAAGGATAATCAGGTTGAAAACCTAATAAGTAAGAATTTCTCAAATGATGCTAAAGGTATTGCTAAGCTACAAGAGTTTATTATTAAGAACAACTTGGATCCCAGGACCACATTGTTTTGCATGGAGCACACAGGGATCTATTGCCGATCTTTGTCTTTTTACCTTGCAGAGAACAACTACCATGTCTGGATTGAAATGCCAGTGAACATTATTCGCTCACTAGGTATTCAACGTGGAAAGAATGATAAGGTAGATGCAAAAAGGATTGCCACCTACGCTAGTCGATTCAAGGACAAAGCTAAACTTTGGCAGCCTCCTCGCGAAATCATTATTGATATAAAAGACATCCTTGCCCTTAGGGAACGATTAGTCGATTCGCGAAGCAAACTCAAAAAACCCATCAAAGAACTTTTTGCAACTGGCCATGAACGTGCAGCAAAAATGATAGAAAACAGTTGTATGGGAACCTTAGCTGCTTTAGATGAGGAAATAGAAAAAATTGACAGAGAACTTGATGTCAAGGTAAACAAAGATAGTAATTTGCGTAAAATTTTTGGGCTAGCTACTTCTGTTGTCGGAATTGGCAAGTTCACAGCACTATTCCTTATCTACAGCACCAATGAGTTCACTTTGTTCCAAAATGCCAAACAATTAGCTTGTTATTGCGGAATAGCTCCATTTGAATATACATCTGGAACTAGTATTAAAGGTAAAACTAGGGTAAGCAATTTTGCCAACAAACAACTAAAAAAATTACTTCATATGGGAGCTTTATCCGCAATAACTTCAAATAAAGAAATTGCTGATTACTACCATAGGAAAGTCGCTGAGGGTAAGAACAAAATGCTCGTACTTAATGCAGTACGCAATAAACTAATTCATCGATTATGCGCTGTAATGCAACGTGAAACCCCATTTCAACTTAATTGGGAGTTTGCCTAAAATATTTCAAAGAACATTTGTTTATATCATAGAAATCGCTCAGCCTGACAACTCTCTAGCTTTGACCGGCTTTCATTAATGTATTTGTGCAAAAGCATAATTTGTTTGGGTTTTAATTTTAGTGTTCTGCTGTTGGTTTTGGTATCGGCTTTTATGTAAACAGTCCCTTCGCTCAAATCAATGTCGTTTAGTGTTAGGGTTACAATGTCATTTCTGGTCAAGCCTTGATAAATCAGCAAGCTAATAATTAACTGGTTCTTTGTTTTTAGGTCTTTGTAGCGTTAT
>CAZHJO010000729.1:0-1627 GCA_964532755.1 uncultured Maribacter sp.
CCGCTGAAATTGCACTACAACGGAATATTTGGCCTTTTGATAGAAAAAATGGACAAAAAAATACGCTACTATAATCCTATTTATAAATTTGAGGTAACTAAGAACCCAAAAAAAATGAAAATGAAAAGCTCCCTCTCTATTCTTGCACTAGTATGTACCCTGATTTTTACAAGTTGTGGTAAAGACGATGCCGCCAAAGCAGTTATTCTTCAAAAAATAGACTATAATATCTACGATGTTTCCAGTTCCGGGATTACTGGTAAAGCCACTTTTACCCAAGAGGACAATGGCTCAACCCATGTGTTGATCGAATTGAACGGTGCCGATACATCAACGAATCCGGCGTTCATTCGCTTTAATAGTGCCGCTGAAGGTGGTGAGATTGCGATTACATTGGAAGCCTGTACTTGCTCTATCAGTAATACTACAATTACTCAGTTAGACAACGGAACTCCGATTACGTATGAAGGTTTGTTAAGTCTTAACGGTCATGTCACCATACTTGATGGCGACGAAATTGTTGCCGTTGCAGATATAGGTTCCAATGCGAACTAAAAAGCATTTTAATATAAAAAAAAGCCCTGATCAAAATATCAGGGCTTTTTTATTTTCTATCCTATTGGTTTTAACCGTGTATATACCTATTTGTTAATCCCAAATAATCCTCTACTCCTTGTTGCAGTTTATTAAACTCAGAATAATGTTGTTTTATTCTTTCTACATATTCCTTGGCCGATTTTTTACGTTCCTTTAGCGCAGAAATAATCTCCTGATCCCTGCGACTTAATGTTTCCAGACCATTTTTAAGTGATTCTATACGTTCAAAGAGACTATAGGTTTGGGGTTCACAACTATAGGAATTTAATTTACTTCGTAACTGATGTACATCTTTTAGGTTACGTTCCAAATGGATCATCAGTGCATTGCTCTTTAATTCCGGGGAAGTAAAATCATCGTAATTCTGTGATACTTTCATAGGATTTGAAATTGGGGTTGAACAAAAACTACTTAAAGACACCTTAAGTTACAAAATAATCCTATTCGATACGTATCTTAAATCGCACAAAATCAGAATTTAACGTTTTTTTTAAACTAACCTAACATATGTTTTATTGGAAAAAGCCCTAAAATTTTGATTTTCTGCGCTTGGTAATCGTACTAGGATTCCCTGTATTCCCAAAGCGAACCAATCGTTTATACCACATAAATTTGCTTAGCTATATCGTGGTACTTATGGCTCTTACAATTGAAAAGCAAAAAAACCTCCACTTAATGGGAGGTTTTTGAGGAATTTGGTTGGTTCTGGTGATTAATTTTCGACTTCGTCTTCCATAAACTCAATCTCGGCCACAGCCTTATTCAATTTATCTGAAAACGGATTTTTAAGCAATGCCTTGAGTAATTTTTGTCTGCGCCTTTCCGATATATCAAGAGTGTCTAAAATTCCCCTTCTACGGGTAATGGTAGCAGCACGTTCTTTCTTAAGACGAATACGCTCATCAACACTTAGAACCAATTCTGGTTCATACTGTTCCATTATCGTATATTTTTGAACCGCTACTTTATGGCTTGTTTTATCGGCCGGGATTTCCTGGGCCATCAATGGCGTTGTACCCCATAAACAAAA
>CAZHJO010000730.1:0-1622 GCA_964532755.1 uncultured Maribacter sp.
AACAACCCTTGAAGGCCGATAACTGGGAAGGTATGGAGAAGGTTATGCATCATTGTGTCTTACCTGTCATAGCTGATGAAAGTTGTATCGTTGCATCTGATGTGGAACAATGTGGATTACATTTTAACGGCATTAACATTAAGCTCACCAAATGTGGTGGTCTTACACCGGCCCTTAGAATGATTGCCCATGCCAAATCCCTGGGCCTTAAAGTAATGGTAGGTTGTATGACAGAATCCACTGTAGGAATTTCGGCTATTGCCCAGTTATTACCTCAGTTGGATTATGTTGATATGGATGGAGCCCTTCTATTAAAATCGGATATTGCCACTGGCATTCAAATTAATGAAAATGGCACTTTGGTATTTCCTAAATTGGGCGGAAGCGGTATAACCCTAAAATAATGATACATTATATTGATGCTTATCCAGGTCGTGAGATTAATGTTCAAGGTCATAAATACCTGTATTTTGGGGGTACTTCATATTTAGGGCTACAAACCGACGAGGAATTCCAGAACGTTTTCATTAAGAATATCAAGAAATTTGGTACGAACTATGGGGCCTCAAGAAAATCGAATGTAAGACTCAGGGTATTTGATAGGGCAGAAACACTTCTGGCCAACATGGTGGGGTGTGAAGCTGCTATTACCCTATCTTCGGGATATCTGGCGGGTCAAATTATAGCCAAGGAATTCAACAAACCGGAATACAAGCTTTTTTATGCACCCCATACTCACTCGGCATTATATAATGAGTACCATAGACCGTTCGCAACATTTGATGCTTTAAATGCGGCTATCGCAAAACTGCTAACTTCAAATAAGAATATCACTCCCGTTGTGTTTCTTGATTCGATTGATTATGATGGATGTAACTATCCCGATTTTAATCGACTACAAGACTTACCCCTTGATCAGGTTATCGTAATCGTCGATGATTCCCATGGTATTGGTATTATTGGTGAAAATGGTGAAGGTGTTCATAGGATTTTACAAAAATTCAATCCAAAAGAACTCATTGTTTGTTGCTCCTTAGGCAAAAGTTATGGCATACAAGCCGGTGCTGTTTTAGGAAGTTCAAAACGAATCAAGCAACTTGGTGAAACAGCTTTTTTTGGAGGTGCTAGTCCTGCTGCGCCATCGAGCATTGCGACATTCGTTGATAGCCGATTTATATATAATTCGAAGAGACACCAGCTATTATCCAATATAGATTACTTTAAAAAATCGGTGCAAAACACATCATACTTCAAAAGTGTACAAGGACATCCTGCCTTTACATTTCAAGACGAGCAACTCACTGATTTTCTGGAAACCAAGGGCTTTATCCTCACCAATTTTAACTATCCGGAAGAAAGCGCCACTTTGGTGAGTCGTATCGTCATAAGTAGTCATCATTCAAAAGAAGACATTCGGGCCCTTTCAGGATTCATAAATGCATATCATTTAAGAAAATCCAAATCGATTGATTTAAATAATCCAATTGCATAAATTAACAATCTTTGATATTATGATTTTAACTTAATTCTTTGTAACTTTTGTTGAATAAATAATTCTTTAAAACAAATGATTATGAAAAAATTACTTGGCTTGGTTTTTTTAATGCTGATTTTAATCTCTG
>CAZHJO010000731.1:0-1622 GCA_964532755.1 uncultured Maribacter sp.
AGCCTTTATTTTCGCAATATTTCGTGTACATTCTAAATAGGTCACCAGCAAAAATGCTGGCCTCATCACCCCCTGTTCCTGCCCTAATCTCAACTACGACATCCTTGGCATCTTCTGGATCCTTAGGAATCAACATCAGTTTAATATCCTCTTCCAACTGGGGTAAAGCTCCTTTGGCCTCCTCTAATTGCATTTTGGCCATTTCCAACATTTCAGTGTCACTGCCATCCGAAATTATCTCTTCAGCTTCCTGTATGTTGTTGGTCAATTCAACATACGCGTCGCGCTTGACCATTAGGTCCTTAAGCTCCTTATATTCCTTCGTCAGTTGTACATACCTTTTTTGATCGGTAATTATATCGGGCTGAATAATCAGGTCAGAAACCTCATCAAAACGTTGTTTTACAATGTTTAATTTATCAATCATGCTTTTTCCTCTGTTCGCAGCGAATTTACGATAAAATTGCATATCAAATGTACTGTGATATACAGGTACCTACATTGGTTTAAGAATTATAATTTGAAGAAAAGAATTATTTGAACTTACGAAAGGTTTCCCTTAATCCCCCACAAAAGTAGTTCCTAGGCTAAAAATAAAGGAATCGAGACCATCACTTCTGTCATACTTGCCAAATCGAAAATCAATCGTCTTTAACCCAAACGTAAATACCTTGGCTGATGTAAAAATGTCCTTATAGCGAATGCCCATTCCGTATTGGTGTGCGCTGTAGGCCGAAAGGTCATAATCCGAGGTATAGAAATCCAGATTGGAAACCGCCACTTCTTTGCCATAAAAATAATCCGCCGCTGTTTGTTTATAATACCTATAGTTAGGATATAGCGTGAATTTATCACTAAGCTTGAAGGGCACTTCCAAACTAGCCGTATGGGAAGAGATGCCCCAATCATCTGCATAGTATCTGTAATAACCGCGCAGAACGATCAAATCATTCAAATAATAGTTCAAACGTGCTCCAATGGGAATTTTAAAGCGATTATCCGGTAGTTTTTCAACGTCATCGGCCAATTGAAATTCTTCAATAAAAAAATCATTCGTATCCCCAAAATAAACCCTTTGGTGTGGAGTACTCAACAAACCACGCTGTGAGACGATATCCATAAAAATCGAACCCTGCATTCGTCTACTAAGGATTTGCGAAAAACTCAAGGATAGTGAATAGGAGTTTCTTGATTCATCACTGAATGCATTAAAAATCGGATTGTAGATACCATTACCTGTTATCCTTGAATCCGAAAAGCCATCCCGTAATTCGACAGGGTACTGGGGAATCCATTTATCCAAAAATACTTGAAAACTAGCTGAAACCTCAGTATTCTTTTCGTTGAACATACGTGTATAACCACCCCCGAAACCAATTGAAAAATAATCATATTCAGACGAAACATAGGCTTGTGCCGAATACACAGAATTCCGGTCATCGGAACTGTGTTCGTAGGAAGGATTAAAATGAACTAGTGCATCACTTTGTGAGGCCCCCGAAGAAGCACTAAACGGACTAGCAGTTCTACTATTTTTGTCAAATGGGTCTACATTACTTGTAGAGGCCGAGGAATAGGCAGAGATACCTGCATCAACTGTAAGCACATCATTTGGGTTCAAT
>CAZHJO010000732.1:0-1620 GCA_964532755.1 uncultured Maribacter sp.
CAAATTTAATAATATAATTCGTCTGTCCTAAGATTCAAAAAGCGTTGTGTCGCAAAATAAGTACTGATCAAGGAAATCAAAACCCCCAAAACGAAGACACCTACAAACAGAATGATCAATATGGTACTATCTTGAAAAAGATTCAGTTCCGTAAAATTCTTATCCAAATAGAACAATACACCACCCAAAGCCAATAATGCGATTACAGCTCCTAACATACCCAGTTTGATATTTGTCCAGATAAAAGGCCTGCGAATGAATATTTTTGTTGCACCTACCATTTGCATGGTCTTTATAATAAAACGTTTTGAGTAAATCGACAATCGTATAGAGCTATTAATGAGTAAAACGGCAATAAAAGTGAATATGGCACTGGCCACAAGAATCCAAAAACTAATTTTTTTCACATTATCGCTAAGAAGCCCAACCAAGGGCTTGTCGTAGCTAACTTCATCTACATAGTTTTTTTTCGATATTTCGGTGGCGATACCTTCAATTTGTTCTGGTGAAACAAAATCGGCGTTCAATTGTACATCAATTGAATTTTTTAATGGATTATATCCAAGAAAATCAATAAAGTTCTCCCCTATTTCCTCACTATGTTGTTCAGCCGCCTCCTCTTTTGAAACGTAAGAGGCAGCTTTGGTGTATTCGGCCATGGCCAAACTTTTTTGCAATTGGTCAACTTCTACCTCCTTGGCATTTTCCTTTAAAAATACCGAGATGGTAATCTGCTCCTTAAAATGATCCGCCATTTTTTTGGTATTCACCACAAGCAATCCTAATATTCCGAGTAGAAAAAGCACCAATCCAATACTCAAAACCACTGAAAAGTAGGAAGAAATCAGTTTTCGTTTTTGATAATTCTCAAAAGATTTGCTCATGGATAAGATACTTCAATATGTAAAAATAGGAAAGTAAATTGAATAAACTTATTTTTGCGCGGTATAGTAAAGAAAGGGATAAAATGCATTACAATTTCACTGAAATTGAGGCCAAATGGCAAAAATATTGGGCAGATAACCAAACATTCAAAGCAGAGAACAGGTCTGATAAGGAAAAATATTATGTATTAGACATGTTCCCCTATCCTTCGGGCGCAGGACTCCATGTTGGGCATCCCTTAGGCTATATCGCCAGCGATATCTATGCGCGTTATAAACGGCATAAAGGGTTTAACGTATTGCACCCTATGGGATATGATTCCTTTGGTCTGCCTGCTGAACAATATGCCATTCAAACAGGGCAACATCCTGCAATAACCACCGAGACCAATATAAAGAGGTATCGGGAACAATTAGATAAAATAGGTTTCTCGTTTGATTGGAATCGCGAAGTAAGAACATCAAATTCGAATTATTATAAATGGACGCAATGGATATTCATTCAATTGTTCAATTCGTGGTATAATATAGAGTCCGACAAGGCCGAGGATATTGAATCTTTGGTTGTCCAATTTGAAAAAGATGGTAATTCAAAAGTCAAAGCAGTCTGTGATGAAAATGTAGAACTATTTTCAGTTGTTGATTGGAATGGATTTTCAAGCAAAAAAAAGCAGGAAATATTATTGCAATATCGGTTGACCTATTTGGCAGAAGCCGAAGTCAATTGGTGTCCGGC
>CAZHJO010000733.1:0-1620 GCA_964532755.1 uncultured Maribacter sp.
TACATGGCACCTGTTGCATAATCGTAATTACCAATTGCCAATCCAAAACCAACGGTACACAGGGGAGGCATCAACGCTGTCGCAATGGCAACGCCAAAAATTACCGAGGCGATGGTCCCTTTTTTTGCCCGTGCAATAACTAAAGCCAGTCCACCAAAAAAAGCAATAAGTACATCGCGAATATCAGGTGCGGTTCGCGCTAGCAGTTCGGAAGATTCATCACGTAAGGGAAATATGGCGAAAAACAAGTAGGCTGTTAATACACTCAATACCACCATTACAGCAAAATTTTTCAATGACCTTCGCAGGGTATCAACATCATTGACCGCCAAGGATAGACCTATGCCTAAAATGGGACCCATAAGTGGTGAAATTAACATGGCACCGATGACAACGGCTGTTGAATTTGCATTTAGACCTACAGATGCTATAAAAATCGAACAGATTAAGATCCATGACGTATGTCCTTTAAAGGGGATATCGGCAATAATCGCTTCTTTGGTCGCCTCCTGGTCTGTATTTTTACGAATATCCAAAAGCTCTGAGAGAAACCTCTTGGTACTCCCGAACAAGCCCTGAATATCTTTTTTTACTTCTTCCCCACTATCACTTCCACCAAGTGGAATATTTCTTTTTTCGTTAAATTTTTCACTCATAATTAAGCATACTTATCGCCAAACTTATCTTTTACCTTACCCAATACTTCTTTTATATCCTGTTCTTTTGATTTGGGGTAAATAAGCAGAACTTCTTCCTTATCTACAATAATGTAATCATTGAGCCCATCGACCACCACGATTTTGTCTTTGGGAGTACGGATCATATTGCGTTTCGCATCTTCTGTGATTACCTTGCTGTTTACAACGGCATTATTATCACCGTCCTTTTCCAATTTATCATACAGTGAACCCCAGGTTCCCAAGTCGTTCCAGTCAAAAGTCGCCGGAAGCACATAAATGGACTTGGATCGTTCCAAGATAGCATAATCTATAGAAATATTTTCGGCCTTGGGATAGTTCTCGCCTATAAATTCCTGCTCACCGCGGGTATTGTAATGGGCAACTCCGGCTTTGAACAAACTATACTGTGTTGGTTGAAATTTCTTAAAGGCATTCACAATTGTATTTACTCCCCACATGAATATCCCTGCATTCCATATAAAATTACCTTGGGCAAGGAACTCTTTTGCAGTATGGTAATCAGGTTTTTCACGAAACTGATGTACCTTTTTCAAGGCTGAAGTATTTTCTTTCTCAAATTCAATATACCCGAATCCCGTATTTGGAAAGGTGGGTTTAATGCCCAAGGTACAAAGCACTTCTTCTTTTTCACATTTGTCAAAACACAATACTACATCCTTGGCGAAGGCATCCTCATCTTCAATCCAATGATCACTTGGCGCTACGATCATAACCCCGTTTGGATTCATTTTTTGGATTTTCAATGCGGCATACAAAATGCAAGGTGCTGTATTTCGCATCGCCGGCTCCAATACCACTTGCTCTTGTTTTACCATGGGCAATTGTTCCAATACCAATTCATTATAACGTTCATTGGTAAGGATCAATATATTCTCTGTTGGCACAAATTTATTAAGACGCTGAAATGTTTTTTGTATCA
>CAZHJO010000734.1:0-1615 GCA_964532755.1 uncultured Maribacter sp.
CAGGTATCACCTAATCCCCAGGCTAATGGAACAGCATGGTTTGTAAAAGATATAAAATCAGTAAATTCTCCAAATGAGGAAATAGGTGCATTGAGTACGATAGGTACGGATACTACTGCAGTCGTATTGATGAGCGAATTTGGAGATCAAACCATAAAAGCTGGAGATGGAAGAGGAAATATTGAGCTTGTTGAATATCAGCCAAATCGAATGGTATATAAATCATCATCAAACAGTGATCAGGTAGCTATCTTTTCTGAGGTATGGTATGGGCCAGATAAAGGATGGAACGTTACTATAGACGGACAAAAAGCCAGTCACTTCAGAGCAAATTATGTGCTTAGGGGAATGTCTGTACCTAGTGGAGAGCATGAAATCGTTTTTGAATTCAAACCGAAGGCAAAAATGGGTTGGCTTTCACTGATTTCGTCACTATTAATAATGGCTTTGGTAATGGGAGCAATTGGTTTGAAAATTAAAGATAAGTTGTAATTATGTACTAATTTAATGTACGCAAGTGGGTAAAACATTCTTCTCAGGTGTGTAGACCATATTGGGGTCTACCTGTAAATATATAACAGTCTAATTATCAATGGCCTAACACGAATAAAATAGCAAAAAAAGCCCCGAAAGTGCTCAAAAAAGAGTAAATTCGGGGTGATTGATTATTTTATAACTCAAATATAGCCAAATTATATTTTGGATGCACTACTTTTTCCAGACGAACAAACTCGCGATATTTCCTATCTCATTTTCCTTCAATCCGAACTTGGGCAAATTTATCAGGCTATTCCTTGGGAATCGCTGGCGAAAACTTTCAAATCAGATATTCCTAAATCCAGGTTTGGTAGGAAGCCAATATTTTGTATTGAGGGAGGATTGGGGTTGATGGTTCTAAAACATTACCTTAACCTAAGTGATGAAAAGTTAATTAAACGGATTAATACCGATTGGCAGCTGCAATATTTTTGTAGAGTCAAGATTCCCATTACCCATCCCATTCGAGATAAAGACATCGTTGGGCGGTGGCGTAAATATTTCGGGATGCACATGGATATGGATGAACTTCAAGACATCTTGGCTGATGCTTGGAAGGCTTATCTAAAGCATCAACATGTTTTAATGGACGATGCAACATGTTATGAGTCCTATATTAAATATCCGACGGATGTAAAATTACTTTTTGATTGTACCGAATATCTATTTACCACTCTCCAAGCTGTCTGTACGACTCTTGGAATAGTCATGCCTCGCACAAAGTATAAGTACCAAAAGCGCAGACAAACCAATTATTCTAAGCTAAAACGTAAACCGAAGAAACGAACAGACAAAAGAATACGGGAACTTCTGTATTGGACCGATAGAGGACTCCGCCTATTACAAGAGCTATTAAACCAACATCCAACACTGCACGAAGACCTGCTATTGTGTATTCCGATTTACGATAAGATCAAACTTATCAAAGTGATTTATGGTCAGCAGTATCAAAAATTCATGAGCGGTAATCCTAAAATAAAAAATAGAATCGTGAGTTTTTTCAAACCCTACTTGCGCCCCATTGTAAGAGGAAAAGAAAACAAGCGCGTAGAGTTTGGAGCGAAGGTGCATATGTCAC
>CAZHJO010000735.1:0-1615 GCA_964532755.1 uncultured Maribacter sp.
AAAAAATGGAGGTAAATTTATTTATTGCGACTCTTTTCAAGAAATTTCTGAAGCCCTAGAAAACATTATCAAAGAAAACAGTTGGGAAAACCACCCTTTCTTTGCAATGAACCCAAGACTTGAAGAAAGGTTTGCCAAAGAAAATATTTCCTTTACCCATAAGACAAAGGAAAGTGAAGTTTTCTTTACTACTTGCGAACATCTTATTGCACAAAATGGTTCTATTTTAGTATGCTCTAATCAACTCATGGAAAAGAAACTCTATGAACTTCCGGATAATGTTATCGTTTTTGCAACAACAAGTCAGTTGGTAGAGTCTATAGGTGAAGGCTTAAAGAAAATAAAGAAAAAATATGGCCATAGCATTCCAGCGAATATCACCACTCTCAAACACTTTCAGTCTACAAACGAGAACTCAGATGATTTCTTAACATACGGTAGTAGCTCCAAAAATCTTTATCTTTTACTTCTGGAGGATCTATAGTATGAAAGAAGTTTTAAGACGAGCACTTTCTGGGGCAGTATATATTATATTGTTACTATCCGCCGTATTCTTAAGTTCCGATGCTTTTGATTTTTTGTTTATGATCTTCGGTTTGGCATGTCTTTATGAATATAAAAGACTGGTTCATTTAAGAGGCTACCATGTCTTTATCGCTTATTTGGCATTATGGTGGGCATTTATATATTTGGTTCATGACAAATGGCTGATTAATATATTGATGTTCCTGACCATTTCAATGAATATGGCATTGCTATTTTTTCTATTTTCGAAGAACAAAAAACCATTCAGCATTTTTCAAAAGTTTATCATCGGTATATTTTATATTGGGGGAGGTTGTATCTTTTTAACAATGATTCCATATAAGGATAATGATTTTGCCAAATTGTTGATTATTGGCATTTTCATCTTGATTTGGATCAACGATTCCTTTGCCTATATAGTTGGTAGCACAATAGGCCGGACTAAATTGTTTACGGCTGTCTCCCCAAAGAAAACAATTGAAGGTACACTTGGGGGTTTTGTTTTCGCTATGATCGCGGCCTATTTTTTAGGTAAATATGAGCCTATAATCAGCCCAATACAGTGGTTTATTTTAGCAACCGTAATCGTGCTCTTTGGTACGTTAGGGGATTTGATAGAATCAAAATTAAAAAGATCAGCTGGAGTAAAGGATAGCGGAGCTATATTACCGGGTCATGGGGGTATGTTAGATAGATTGGACAGCATGGTCTTCGCTGCTCCATTTGCATATTTAACGCTTAATATTTTTGCTTATGTTTCATAAAGAGGGTCAAAATATTGTATTGACTACCTTTTTTCTTGTTGTTGCAATAATTCTTCTTGCGGAGTTCTTTGTAGTTAACGACTGGTCGCGTTGGGGGCTTCAGATTGTTTCGATACTGATTCTGGTTTTGATACTACAGTTTTTTCGAAACCCTAAAAGAGGTGTTAATAATATTTTTGACGAAATTCTAGCTCCCGTTGATGGTAAGGTGGTAGTAATCGAAGAAGTCATGGAGACCGAATATTTTAACGAAAAGCGCATGCAAGTTTCGATATTCATGTCGCCTTTTAATGTACATGTAACCCGCTACCCCATTAGCGGAACGA
>CAZHJO010000736.1:0-1608 GCA_964532755.1 uncultured Maribacter sp.
AACTCTCCTGCAATTATATGATATCTTAATAGCGCCTTTAATTCTTCTTTGTTCTTTGGATCAAGAAGGTTGGACGAAGTATTAGAAAATAATTCCTTGAAGGCCATATCAGATGGTGCAAAAACCGTAAAGGGACCATCATAGCTTAAAATCTTATCCAAATCAGTGGCTTTCATCGCTGCTAGCAAGGTAGTGTGATTCCTTGAATTTTCGGTGTTTGATGTAATCGATTTTTCAATATCCCTTGCGAGGAATTCACTTTTAGAACTTGATACTTGATCTTGGGCGGAAACAAAAAAGGTCAAAAAAAGGGTGAGCAAAGCCACCTGGGGGACATAACATTTCATTTAGGTTCTATTAAGGGCTTGATAATAAAAATCCGATGAACGGTATCGAATCATCGACAATATACGACATATATGCTTTCAAAACCCCGGGAAATAGTGCAGTTCATAGATTTTAACATTATATTAACATTTGGTCTATAAATCTCCGAATTCCTTAAATTATTATTTTGATTAAATTTGAGATTATACCATTGGAAATAATATGTTGTTGGAAAGAACCAATTTAGAAAAAGCCCTTGACAAGGTAAAAATGAAAGAAATCGATACCATCGATGTTCAGAAAGAAGTGCGTAGAATTTTTGAGTCGGGTGAAGAACATGAAACCAGCATTGGTCAGCGCTTGAAAAAAAGGGGGATTTGTAGTGGAAATGATTTTGATTTTGACTTATTGGCAACTGAAAAAATATATCATTTAAGACATATTAAGGAAATTTGTATTGTTTATCGCCTTCGATTTTTAGATTCCAGGTACTTTAAAGGTGATGTCCCGAAAGAGGCAATTTCCAAAATAAGACAACTTGAAAGGGAACATGAAACAAATCTGGAAGGATTTAAAATTGTGGCACCTTCCAAACTTTTTAAATTAAAGGATAAGAACGATCCTTTGCTGTTTGTTCCATTAGGTAATGATTACTTCTATTTTATACATAAATGGGGCAATGATCTGCAGCCCTTGAGAAAGCTAATAATGTGGCCTTTTAAGAATATAGTCAACCTCGCTTTGGTTGTTTTTGCACTAAGCTATTTGGTAACCTTGATGTTTCCGTTAGACCTTTTTACTAAAACCACTTCGGGCTATGAGTTCTGGATCCTATTCTTTTTTATGTTCAAATGCCTTGTCGCGGTAGTCGCCTTCTACGGAATCGCAAAAGGCAAAAACTTTAGCAATGCCATTTGGAACAGCAAGTACTTTAATGCGTAATTTCCTATAACATTACTTTTGATAAAAAATTTGATAAGGAACACCATCCAAATCAAGATTGTCCAATAACTCCGGTGTTGGCTCTAACTGTATTCTGAGCAGTCCGCCTTTATTTTCATCATCGGTCTTTTGGTAACCCACAAGCATTATATTGTTTGCATCATCATAACTAACCATTGTGGTATCCCCTATTTTATATTCAAACTCCAATTGTGATGTCGTTAAAAAGTTTTCATAGAAGTATAAGATGGCCAAGTTATTGGTAAAATCATATATGGCGGGAATGTTAAAGTGCACAGTATCGTCAGTTGGCCTTTTATAGAAGAGTCTACCCTGATC
>CAZHJO010000737.1:0-1607 GCA_964532755.1 uncultured Maribacter sp.
AGTTCTATATAGATCAAGAACATGGTAATAACACTAAATAAAAAGCTTAAAATGGCCACAGCCTGCATATTTTTTATGATGGATAGCCGTTTACTCAATTGTTTTACCTGAAGCCCTACCCCTGGCGAGGCGGTTTGCTGAAATTTTTGGTGTAGCTGTCGAATCAATGCGGCAATGGCCAAATATCGGGCATTGTATGCCAACATAGACAGTGAAATTGCTGGGAAAAGCAGGGCAGGAATACTGAGTGTTAGTTGCATTTGCTGGATTTAATCAAAATTTCGACTACTTGATTTTTCTGATGTCGGAAAATCCGCTGGTATAGGCAAAGTCACTTTACCAGTAGCTGCCCACTCCGTACCTCGTAGCATAGTTGTAATGAACCCGACGCATTGCACGGAATAATCGGCATGTCCCATGATGTTATGAAAAATACGTCCCTTTCCATATTTTAAGACCATAAGGGCCGGTTCATGCCTTTCAGAACCTTTGAACTCCTTAGCTGCATAGGTAGTTGCTAATATTTCCATATTCTCGGCAGGTCCCCGTAATCTTTCATAGAGTTCATCTTTTGTATGCAACCATTTCAAGGGCATACCTTTGGTTATAGGATGTTCCGAGTTTCTAATTTGTATCTGATATTCATGTTGAGGTCCGTGAGCACCGCCGTTTCCTGGAGTCATGTCACGTATCAGCTCGTCATTGTCATTATAATAGACATATGGGCCGTCTTTTTCGGTTCGGTCTCCCCAACCACCTAGACCAATCATTTGATTGTATGCCTTCCATTTGGGGAAGGAGTTGTCAGCAGCATGGAAAACTACCATACCACTCCCGTTATTAATGAATTTTTCCAATGATTTTTCGGTCTTTGCAGGCCAATTGGCGGCGTTCCAACCAAAATTGCAAATAACAACATCATAGTTGTTAAATTTAGGTCTGTAGCCAGGGTCGCTCTGTGGATTTTTAGTCGCTATCGTACTACCAACTCCTTTTATTGGAAAATCAGAAAGAAAAGCTTCGCCCTTCCAAGTAAAGGCAGTTCGTTTAACATCAACTTGGAACATACCCGTGTCCTCCATATATTCTTTAAGCATAAAAGTGATTTTGGGCCATTGAGCATGGTTGTTTTGACCGTCAATAATCAGGGTTCTTATTTTTTTGTTGGAGTTACTGGATTTAACCTGCGAATGTGCAAAAAATGAAATACTTATCGCTAGGACTACAATGAAGGATGTAAGGCGCATTTTATATTGATAATTTCCGTCTTTAAAATTAGGATTTCACGAAGCAATACGCAAGGTTTCCATAAGAATTAAAATTATTAACGAATCATAGCTAAAAGGAGCATAAAACTTTCAAATAAACAATTTTTAGCCCTTGAAACGAGAAAGTATTTAAAATTTAGTTAAATTTATGAATAACAATCAACTAAATCATTTTAAAAATGGAAGAGTATTTACCGTTAATTATTCAGCTGGTTTCAGGTGCCCTTGGGGGTAATGTTGCTGGTAAATTATTGAAAAACATGTCTCTTGGAACCCTTGGAAACTCTATAGTGGGTATATTGGGAGGCGGACTTGGAGGTCAATTGCTCGGCATGTTGG
>CAZHJO010000738.1:0-1605 GCA_964532755.1 uncultured Maribacter sp.
TTCACTGTTAAAAACAACACGCTTCAGGTAATCGATACATTTACGGTCAAAAATAGAAAACTCGGGGCCGATTCGCTCCAATTGAAAGCCAATCAGAGTGGAAATTTGAGTTTTACGGAACCATTCAATATTCAAGCCAATACACCCTTGATTGGCATAGATTCTACCAAAATATCCCTGATGAACAAGGATTCACTTGCTGTTGATTTCTCAATAAAATTGGATAGTATTGGGAATAAGGTAGATTTTGAGTTTGACAAAGAGCCCAATGAAAAATACCAATTAGAACTACTACCTGGTGCGATTACGGATTTTTTTGGTAGTGAAAACGACACGCTGAATATTGGATTGGGCACCAAAAGTTACGCTGATTATGGTAATCTTAGAATGACAATCATGGCAGGAGCCGAAAATTACCCTTTGATTATACAGCTGACTGATGAAAAGGGGGAAACCAAACAGGAAATCTACGCCCAAGTACCGCAGCCTATTGAATTCAATAATATTGACCCTTCAAAATATCGAATACGTGTAATTTTTGATGCCAACGCCAATGGCCAATGGGATACCGGGAATTATCTAAAACGAATTCAACCTGAAAGAGTAAGTTATTACCCTGACGTAATTGAAGTACGGGCCAATTGGGAATTGGAACAAACTTTTGCTGTCCAAAAATAAAAATGATGATACAATCTATAAAATATTCGACTCTGTTCTTGCTTTTAATCACCCAAGGTGGTTTTTCCCAAATTTCAGATACCTATGAGGAAAATGCCTCATTTCAGTCGGGTAGTGCCAGTACCCCTTTTATTAGGGTATCCACAAAATCGGGCAACAAAATCGTTGGGGACATCTATCTCAATACCGAATGGGAGCAGGCAACAATATTTGATCTGATGAACAAAAGGAAAATAAAGCTATTGGCCAGGTTCAATGCCTATTCGAGCGAAATCGAATTTCTAACAGATGAAGAGATAAAATCCCTTAGTCCGGTAGAAGGCATTAGTGTGCTTCTAAATGATAGAACTTTTGTGCCTTTCAAGGCCAAGGTTTCGGCTAAATCTATTTTTGCCGAACAATTGTTCAAGGGAAATCCTGGATTGTTTAAGGTTTATGGGGTCAAGATAAATAAAGCGATATCGGATGCTGCTTTGCTAAACCTAGAGAATGTGGATAAGGTTGCCATTACCGAAAAGTTGTATTATCAAAAAGGAGATCAATCAATGGTACTTCCTTCCAAGAAAAAATCCTTTAATTCTATCTTGGATCAGCAATCACTTCAATTTGCCAAGAATGAAAAACTATCCTTAAAAAAGGAATCAGACCTAATCCGGATATTCGAATTTTACCATAGGAATAAAACTAGTGAGTAATTGTAAAATCATCCTTATCTTCTAAAAATTTGAGTTTAATCCTGGTACTTTTAATGTGTTCTTTATCCAAGGTTGCGTAAAGCACCGTTTCATCTTCCGAAAACACCAACTGTTCCCCTAAGCAATCATATACAGCTGAATGCCCAGAATATACATAACCAGCTTCATCCCGACCATAACGATTTACCCCAATACAATAAGACATATTTTCTATGGCGCGTGCTTTGAGAAG
>CAZHJO010000739.1:0-1600 GCA_964532755.1 uncultured Maribacter sp.
ATTGCGCCTTCGGAAGCAATATGGAAAATTAGTGAATAAAAAAGAGGTAGATAGGGATTTTGAAGTTTTGGGCACGTTTAAAAACGAAGCCGAGGAAATTGAAAACAAAGCCACTTTAGAGCTAGACAAAGTAAAAAGCAAAAAGGCTTTAGATAGCCTTATGGGTAAAAAAGTAGGTGATGTCATTACGCTTAAGACAAAAGGTCTATTCAAAGAAGATTACTTAGTTTCAAGTGTTTTGGGAATTTCGCAGGAAAAAGCCAAGGATATTAATATCGAGGTGTCATTCACTATTGATGAAATCAATGAAAGGGAGCCCGCGAAGCTTGACCAGGAATTGTTCGATAAACTTTTTGGGAAAGATGCCATAACCTCAACCAAGGAATTGAAGGATAGGATCAAGGCAGATTCGGAGAAACAGTTCGAACAACAATCAGATCAGAAGTTATTGAACGATATAACGGAGTATTTCATTGAAAATACCAAGTTTGAGCTACCTTCAGAATTCCTGACCAAATGGATCCAAATGACTGGTGAAAAACCACTTTCTGACGAGCAGGCCAATGAAGAATATGAGAAGTCTGAAAAAGGACTTCGTTACCAATTGATCGAAGGTAAAATCATAAAGGACAACGATATTCAAATCCAGTTTGAAGAACTCAAAGAATTCGCCAAAGGTTTCATTAAGTCACAAATGGCCCAATTTGGCCAATTGAATCCCCAAGAAGAGGAATTGGAGAGTATCGCTGCACGGGTTTTAGGCAACCAAGATGAGGTTAAAAGATTGTCTGAACAATTGATGAGTCAAAAATTGATCAATCTTTATAAAGAAAAGGTCAATTTAAAGACAAAGGAAGTTACCTATGAAAACTTCGTAAAGGAGGTTTACGGATAATCAATAGACAATAATAGCAAAATCCATTGCTGAAAATGTCTCGGTAAAAATAAGTATCTTTACGGTGCCGAAGCGTTGATTTTCGGCACCTTTTTTATCTAAAATATTGAATACTATCACATGGATTACGGAAAAGAATTCAAAAATTACGCTATAAACCATCAGGGAATAAATAGCATGTACTATGATAAGATCATGAGTAGCATGTACCCTACAAATATGACACCGAACATTATTGAAGAAAGGCAATTAAACGCCATTGCAATGGATGTTTTCTCAAGATTAATGATGGACCGAATTATTTTCCTAGGCACTGGGATTAATGACCAAGTAGCAAATATTGTACAGGCTCAATTGTTGTTTTTAGAGAGTGCCGATGCTTCAAAAGATATTCAAATCTATATTAATTCACCTGGCGGCAGTGTTTACGCCGGTTTGGGAATTTATGATACCATGCAGTTCATAAAACCAGATGTCGCCACAATCTGCACAGGAATGGCAGCATCTATGGGAGCAGTATTATTATGTGCTGGTGAAAAAGGTAAAAGAAGTGGTCTTACACATTCGCGAGTTATGATTCACCAGCCTATGGGTGGTGCACAAGGCCAAGCAAGTGATATTGAAATTACTGCAAGGGAAATTTTAAAACTGAAAGAAGAGCTTTATCAAATCATTTCCAAACATTCGGGACAAAAATTGGACAAG
>CAZHJO010000740.1:0-1599 GCA_964532755.1 uncultured Maribacter sp.
TTAAAAAAACCTTCTTAATAGCCTCGGAAACACGTATTGGCCTCAAGTTTTGTGCTTTTAGCAAACACCATTCAGTATTGGAACGAACTAAAAGCTGATTTGTTTTACTATTGTACATCTCAACACGGCGGATCGAGAGGGCTCCCTTTGTGTCTGCTATGTAGGTGCGAACCAAAATTTCATCTTCCAAAACTGCGGCGCTTAAATAATCTATATTATGGTTTTTGACCACCCATAGTATACCTGCCTTCATCTCATCGGGCGCCACTTTCTGCCAATGTTCTTTTGAAATATCTTGGATCCACTGTACATAACGCACATTGTTAACGTGCTCTAGCTCATCCAAATCTTCCCGGGTAACGACAATTCTTTTTTCAAAGGTTTCCATTACTTCTTAATGATTTTCACCTCGAACAATTTGTCCCAATTCTTACCTGTTATAAAAAACGTCCCACGCTCAGGATGATATGCCACTCCGTTTAGAACATCCAATTCAGGGTGTTTAGTGACCTTTTCCTTTAATCCCCCAAAATTAATAACACCTTCAATCGCACCACTTTTTGCATCAATAATCATCATACTCGGTTTTTGGTAAACATTGGCATATATTTTTCCATCTACATATTCCAATTCATTGGCCATATTGAATACTGATTTATTGGTAACGGTTTGAATATACCCCTCTTCGGCGAGTGTATCAGGATTCAAGAACCATATCTTTTCAGTGCCATCGCTCTTATAAATTTTTTCCCCATCATTACAAAGTCCCCATCCCTCCTTGCTTTGACCGTATTGAAAACTGCCGATCTTTTTAAAATTTTCGAGATCGTACATAAAACCAATTCCGCTTTGCCATGTCAATTGATATATTTTACCATTCATTATAGTAAGGCCCTCTCCAAATTGGGTGTTTTCCAAATCTATTTGTTCTAATACCTTACCAGATTTAAAATCTACTTTTCTCAGAGAGGATCTTCTTTTTTTCCCTGTACTTTCGTAAATAATACCTTTATGAAATTCCAATCCTTGTGTATAAGCCTTTATATCATGTGGAAATTCATTGATTATCTCATAGGTGTATAATATCGGAGCATTGGGTGCCAATACTTTTATTTTCTTTAAAACTTCTACCGTGTTTTCTTCATAATCAATAGCTGCTTTCAATGTTTTGTTTCCTAATGTAGGCAAAGCAAGATTAATCTTGTTTCCGCTTAGTTGAAGCTCTATGCCATCTATACTGTAGGTAATTTTCTTTATGGATTTTTCTTTTTTGTTTTTAATGGCAACACCAACGGTTTGATTTTGTTGAAAAACCGATTTGTTGCCCTCCAACTGGATTTTAAAAAGGGAAGAGGCAGAAGTGTTGCCACTACCACAGGCCGCAAAGAGCAGGAGAAGGGAACTAAAGGCAAAAAATTTAAGAAAGTTCATTTGGTTTTTATTTGAAAAAATTGAAATAATGGGAAGTGAATTGTAAAGATTGAATGTATAATACTCAAATAGAATCACTTAGAAAATCGGATAAAAACGGCAAGTTAATTCATAAAATTTAGAAAATAAAACGATTGAATAAGATTTAAAAGATTGTATATTTGCACG
>CAZHJO010000741.1:0-1597 GCA_964532755.1 uncultured Maribacter sp.
AGGACGTGATTAATCCTATTATAAACAACAAATGTGTAAGCTGCCACAATCGTAAAAAAAACAAAGGTGAGCTCGTTCTGAATACAAAAGAAGGAATTCTGGAAGGAGGCGAAAATGGTGAAATCATCATAGACAACAATAGTAGTCAAAGTCCCCTTTTTAGACGACTGATCTTGCCTAGGGATGATGAAGACCATATGCCCCCCAAAGAAAAAACCCAACTTACCAAAGGAGAAGTCACATTGATTAAAACATGGATCGACAATGGAGCGTCGTATGATGCGTCCATTGGTGGACTAAATCTATCCAAGGAATTATTTGAAGATTACTTTCCAAAAAAAGCTGATTTCAATTTTCCCGACAAAACGATTGAAGCTGCGGTAATCGATTCTGTAAACCTCGTTAAAAAAGCCGGATTGCATGTTGAAAAAATTAGCAAAGAGTCAAATTATTTAAGGGTTTCCTGCGTTAACAAACCCAATTTTTCAGATAAGGATTTTACTATATTGAATCCAATACATAAACAGATCGCTATATTAGATCTAGGCGGAACATTGATTACCGATCATATATTTGAGCTACTAGTTACGCTTCCACATATCACAGTTTTGAAGTTGGATAATACCGCACTGACCGGAAGCGAAATTGAAATATTAACTGAGCTTGAATATTTAAGGTCATTAAATCTAGCTAGTACCAAATTTGAGGAAATAAATCTGAAAAAACTGGGAGCTGTTCCAAGTCTCGAAAAGGTATATCTACACAATACCCATATCACAGCAAAGAGTGTTCAAAATAGTATTAAAACAGATATCTTTATTGAATTGGGTAATTACGAATTACCGGTTATTGCCTCGGATTCCATTGTCTATTGATTTTTAATAGAAAAAGTATAGTTTAGGGGATTAATTCACCAAGATGAATCCAAGTCGTAAATTGGGCCTTTTTTTAGGACCAATTCTCTTTTTTGTTTTTAGTAATTTACCGACCGTCCTTGTCTCTGAAATGGGAGATATTGTTATAGCTATTGCCCTTTGGATGGTCGTTTGGTGGATTACTGAGGCGGTTTCAATTTCGGTAACCGCGTTGTTGCCACTAATACTTTTTCCTTTGTTAGATATAATGCCCATAGCCGATGTTGGTGCAAATTATGGTAGCCCTATAGTCTTTCTATTCTTCGGCGGTTTTGTTATGGCCTTGGCACTTGAAAAAGTAAATCTTCATAGACGTATTGCGCTCAATATCATTAAAATAACTGGGACGACACCCAACAAGGTTGTTTTAGGGTTTATGATCGCCACGGCATCACTAAGTATGTGGATCAGCAATACGGCAAGTACTGTGGTAATGCTCCCCATTGCCATGTCTGTAATAGGATTATTAATCAATGATGCCGATGGTTTTACCAAAAACGATAGGAATTTTGCGTTAAGCGTAATGTTGGGAATTGCATTTTCGGCCAATGCCGGGGGTATTGCCACAATTATTGGTACTCCTCCAAATTCTGTTATGATCGGGCTATTGGAAAATGAATACAATATTGAAATTTCTTTCTTAAAATGGATGGTGATCGGCGTACCATTTTCAATTACAATGT
>CAZHJO010000742.1:0-1582 GCA_964532755.1 uncultured Maribacter sp.
GACCCAACGAATATTACCCCTGAACAATTGGCCCAATTCAATGAAGTTCAAGGTGGGTTAAGTGGCGCCCTAAAAAGTCTTTTGGTCACCGTGGAACGTTATCCTGACCTTAAAGCGAATCAAAATTTCTTGGAATTACAATCACAATTGGAAGGAACGGAAAACAGGATCAATGTAGCTCGTGATCGTTTTAACGCAACGATTGAACCCTACAACAACCATGTTAAAACCTTCCCGAATTCCCTACTGGCAGGTTTCTTGAACTTCGACGAACTCGCTTATTTCACGTCTGAAGCCGGTGCAGAAGAGGCCCCCGAGGTTGAATTTGATTTTAAATAGTTATAAATGTCCAAGGTTGAGGATTTTTTAACGGCAAAGGAAGAGCAGGAAATTGTTCAGGCCATTCTTGAAGCCGAAAAAAATACTTCCGGAGAAATTCGCGTGCATATTGAAGCACATACCCGAAACGAACATTTTAATCGCGCAAAAGAGGTTTTCCATCTACTGAAGATGGATAATACCAAAGAAGAAAATGGAGTGCTGATTTATATTGCGGTTAATGATAAGAAGTTTTGCATTTATGGTGACCGGGGAATTGATAAGGTAGTCCCTGATAATTTCTGGGACACTACCAGGGATGCCATCGAATCCCATTTTAAAAACGGAAAGTTCAAACAAGGGCTGGTAGATGGTATATTGAAGGCCGGAAAAGAGCTGGAAGCACATTTTCCATGGGATCATGGTAATGCAAATGAATTGAGCAATGAGATATCTAAAAACTAGTTTATTCTTATTGGTTCTTTGTTGGTGTTCAGTTGCGTTCGCCCAGTTTCAAATTCCCGAAAAACCCCAATTGGAAACCAGTGTTTATGATTATATAAACCTGTTGCCCGAGGGTCAGAAAAAGAGTCTTGAACAGAAACTTATTCGCTATTCTGACAGTACCTCTACCCAAATCGTAATGGCAATTATTAGTTCTACCGAAGGCGAGAATATCACCTACCTTGGTGCACAATGGGGCCAAAAATGGGGCATAGGACAAGCGGGGAAAGATAATGGCATTCTTGTGCTATTAGCCAAAGATGATCGAAAAATTGCTATCAATACGGGTTATGGGGTTGAAGGCTCACTGACCGATGCGATGTCTCGAAGGATTATTGAAAATGTAATCATACCCCAATTCAAACAAGATGATTATTATGGTGGGCTGAGTAAGGGTGCAGATGCCATTTTTCAAGTCTTGAACGGTGAATTTAAAGAAGAAAGATTATTTGATGATAATCAAGGTTTTCCGTTTGAGTCGTTTTTACCGATCATTATTTTCATTGTGATCTTGATCATTCTGTCAAGTCGAAACCGAAGAAATAGAGGTGGAAGAGGCGGTGGCAAAAAATCAGGACTTGACCTTTGGGACATCATCATACTAAGCAATATGGGCCGAGGTGGCTTTGGTGGCGGAAGTTCTCGTGGAGGCTTTGGCAGTGGTGGTAGTTTTGGTGGAGGCGGAGGCTTCAGTGGTGGTTTCGGAGGTGGCGGCTTTGGTGGTGGCGGTGCCTCTGGTGGTTGGTAGGTTTTCGTTAGC
>CAZHJO010000743.1:0-1579 GCA_964532755.1 uncultured Maribacter sp.
CCATTGGGAAAATGGCGCAACCTGACCCCGGCCGAGCTGCAAGAAATCAACCGATTGGTTTCAGCTTCATCCAAGACCCAAAATAAAAGTACTTAATAATTGAAAAGCAATGTAAATTAACATCCCATGCTCTAATTCTTTAGTGCATCTTTGGTTGTAAGTGTACAACATTATCAAGTTATGTATAAAGTACCCTTAGAAATAACTTGTTTCAATGGTACTCAACATGGTTCTGCAGGATTGTCATTGATTTATAAAAAATCAGGTTTGCGGCTAAAAGTGAACTTCCCTATACAAAGAGACACCAGAAAAGCGTGTAAATCCTATCTTTAACTATACCTATTTCAAAGAGAACCGATGAACTGGATTATTCTTTTATTTCTATTTTTTACTTTTTTAGGAGTACTTCTGTCAATTCTTTTTTTCATTAAGCAACAAGGCGATCGATTTGCAAATCTATTGTTGGGCTTTTACACCTTCCTTTTCTCCTTTGAATTACTCAATAACTGCCTTCGGTGGTCTGGTGATATATATAAACCTTCTTTTATTCACCTGAATCTTGCCCATTTTCCACTATGGACGATTTATGGCCCATTGGTTTTCATCTATGTGCGAAGCGTCGTTAAAAACTCCAGATTTAAATCCTATGATCTATTGTTCATGCTTCCTACGGCCGCAATCATAAGTATGCTTTTTCCCTTTTACCGACTATCAACCGAGGACAAACTTAAAGTGGTTCAAGATAACAGGATTTATGATTTTGCCATTTTCCCAACTTACACCATTTGGATCATTATTGGTTTAATGTTTTTTTATGGATTCCTCACCTATTATACGTTCTGGCAAGACAGGCGTATCGGATTTCGCGAGAATAAATGGCTCAAATGGTTCGTAGGCTCCTATCTTGGTTTCGTTCTTGCCTTTGCCCTTTACATATTCTTAGTGCGGTTCCAGATTATGGACCCCAGTTATGACTATTTAATAGATTTGGCTATTGCGTTATTTATTGGGATGTTGGCATTTTTTGGATTTGTTCAACCCGAAGTATTTAGAGGCAAATCTATCCAAGAAGTACTGCCTTTCATAAAATATAGAAAAACAGGGTTGTCACATTCGTTATCCGTTGAAATGAAAGAAAAGCTACTGCGAACTATGCAAAATGAAAAGCCTTACCTAAACAATGAACTTAGGTTAAACATTCTTGCAAAAAGACTTAATCTTTCAAGAAACCAAACCTCACAAATCATCAACGAGCATTTTAACCTTTCATTTTTCGATTTTGTCAATCAATATCGAGTAAAAGAGGCAAAAAATCTATTGTTACAAAATAAAGGGAACACTATTCCCATTGACCATATTGCTTATGATGTTGGTTTTAACAATAGAGCCTCATTTTATAAAGCCTTTAAAAAATTTACAAATGATACTCCGACCAATTATGTTAAACATATGGAAGCCTCCTGATAATTATCATTGTATACTGTGGTTATATTGTCAATCTTTACCGGAAATTATGGCAAAACCTAATTGTAAAGTTGAATTTCACTTAAATATGTTATGTCCTTTTTAACAACTTATA
>CAZHJO010000744.1:0-1578 GCA_964532755.1 uncultured Maribacter sp.
GTTTTCATGACTTGCGTTTTTATATAATAAAAACGCAGCAAGGGGTATCCAACTAGGATGTAAAACGTTCAAAACCCCTTATTTTTCGGTAACTGACAGAAATCCGGATAAAGTGCAGAAAATGCTCGATGAACGAATCATATGCCAAAAACAGCTTACCGAAAGTATGTGCATTTTATCGGGATAAATAACCTCTTACAACTAAGAATTTTTGGTGGAATTACGGTTATTTGGGTTTCCAAAAGTTGAAAGTTCACTGAAAATTGACTAATATTAAGGAAATAAACCAACGCCTTATGGACTATAAAAAATCAATTATCCATCTTGTAATTAGCTTGTTCTTATCACCCGTTATTGTTTACATCATATTAACAGCAGCTAAATTAGCAGGTTCCACTTATGAAATGACCCATGGCGAAACATTTATAATTTGGCTCCTTATGGCAATTGTGATTAATCTGTCTATTATTAAGAAGACTTAGACTATGGCATTGTAAAAGCCGGTGCTAAAAAATGTCTGATAATTGCCGAAAAGTTTCTTTCACAGAATCCAACCGATAACAAATAATAGTTAAATGAAAAAGACGGTAAGGGGCATCGCTATTCTATTTTTGATCCTATTATGCTATGTGTTCTACATCTTTTATTCAACAGGATATTTCCGTAAAATAGAGAATTACTTTGAGGGAACAATAGAAAAGAAAGTAGCACTTCCCGGAGTAGAGGATATGCAGATCAGTTACGAAGATAACTTTATGCTGTTTTCTTCAGATGACCGAGCAAGTAGAAGGGATGGAAACACAAGACAAGGTCACCTCTACTATATGGACTTGACCAATACAACGTTCGAGCCTATCCAATTAACCACTGATCTTAAAATACCCTTTTTTCCGCATGGTATCTCAATGGTACGGACCGCAGACCATTTTTATAGGGTCTACGCCATTAATCATGTTGATACTGAACATTTCCTGGAAGTTTTTGACCTGCAGAATGATAGTCTTATACATATTCGAACCTTGAAAGATGCTTCTATGATCAGCCCAAATGATATTGTGGCCTTGGATAAGGAACGGTTCTATTTTACCAATGACCATGGTTACACGGATGGTTTGGCAAGATTGGGGGAAGAATACTTGGGCTGGAAAGTCTCTAATGTGGTTTATTTTGATGGGAAAGGGTATCGCGAAGTAGCAGAAGATATTGCCTATGCAAATGGCATAAACCTTGACCATAAACGAAGCCTATTGTTCGTAGCTTCACCAAGGGATTTTCTAATAAAGGTATTTCATATGGAAGAGGACGGTAATCTTGATTTTATCGAGGATGTGGATTGCGGAACAGGAGTAGACAATATCGAATTCACCCCCGACGGAAGGCTATGGATTGGGTGCCATCCAAGTTTATTAGCATTTGCAGCCTATGCCAAAGGAAAGAAACCGATCTCCCCTTCTGAAATTATCACTATTGATTACCGGAAAAATGATGATTACAGCAAAGAAATTGTTTTTATGGATGATGGACAGAATATGTCGGCATCATCAGTAGCCGCTGCGTATAAAGACTTTATCTTTGTGG
>CAZHJO010000745.1:0-1569 GCA_964532755.1 uncultured Maribacter sp.
TATAACAAAAATCAGAATGACTGCAAGAATCAGAATTGAAATCGCAAGACAGATTACCGGATAGGTCATGGCACCTTTGATTTTCTTTTTGAGTGCCATGGTTTTTTCCATGAACAAGGCCAGCCTTGAGAGAATCGTATCTAAAATACCACCTGTTTCACCGGCTTCGATCATATTTGAATAAAGATTATCAAAGACCTTAGGGTGTTTGCGCATTGAATCGGCAAAGGTCGTTCCCGCTTCAACATCTTTTTGAATTTCTCGCAGAACTTTTTTCAGGCTCACGTTGCTCTGCTGATTGGCTAAAATATCCAGACATTGAACCAGCGGCAGTCCTGCATCTATCATAGTCGAAAGCTGCCTGGTAAACACGACTATATCTTTTCCGGTAATTTTTGGTTGAAAGATGGGAATGGATTCAAGTAAATCTTTCGGTTTTTCTTTGATTATGGGGTCGACAATCCTCATCCTTTTCAGCTGACCGAGGACTGCGGCTTGATCTGGTGCTTCAATCTCTCCCTTACGTTTTTCACCGTAGGAATTTTTACCTTTCCATGTATAAACTGGCATTGAACTTTCTCCGGCTATGGTCTGATCAAACCATTTGGTTTGATAATTGATTGTAATTGAAAAGGATTAGTCTCTCCTCAAACACAGCTCATTCTATCTCATGGATTTCAATAAAACAAGGGCTGCAAAAAACAAAGCAATAAACGTTCCAGCTTATTGTGTTTAAGCGTATTGTTTAATGAATCTAACTATCTAAGCTACTATGGTCAGGATAGCGCCCTTTTAACCTATTGTAAATACAAAAAATTGTTGAAAAATAGCTTGTTGGATTTATTTTTAAAATGGTTGGTTTTGTGCTTGAAAATAATAATAGCTTAGAGTAAGTTGCACTGTTTCGGTGCGAAATGCATATATTGTTTATCGAGAAAAAAGAAAAAGCCGTTTATGGCATGATATATATACTTTAGGAGGTTGTTATGCAGAAGCAGGCTGAAGTTAGATATAGTGACGGAAAGTTCCAGCCTATTATAGATAAATGCAAAGGCTGTGAGAGAATAGTAGCGGAAGGTGGAAATGAATTCTGCCAAACCTACCTTTATCCAGAAGCAAAATGGCGTGTGGGAATTTGCAATTTTGCAACCCATCAGAAACCTGAAATAAAGGTTACTAAAGTTCGTGTAAATCCGCTTAAAGCTGCAAAGAGAGCTTCAAAGTCCAAGTAAGCAGAAAGACACATTTCGAATCTTATTAAAAGCCTGCTCCATCGACGAGAGCAGGCTTTTTTCTATTAGAAAACAATATCTAATAAGGATGTGTCAGGTTTAAAGTTTTTGACAGTCTAACATAGTAGACTATTTGACTGTCAAAATGCTGCAGAAGATGGCATCACATGGGCTGACCTAAGGTGAAAATTGTGTTAATTTTAAACCCCAAACAATTAGCTGAACGATTTATATTGAAATAGCCATAGCCCATTTGAAACAAAGTTCATGAGATATGCAGGCTAAGAACGGCCAACACCAGCATAAGCAAAGCCTTTTGAACGCAATTTTTCGGGCT
>CAZHJO010000746.1:0-1557 GCA_964532755.1 uncultured Maribacter sp.
TATGGCCCATTCATAATCTGGCAATTTCATTTTATGGAAGTTACCAAAAAACAACAAATTCACTTTTTTGTTTTTCACATCCTCCTTGGTGAATTCACCACTGGTAACATTGGGTCTGGTTGCCAAAACTGCCATGACCATAGACACTACACTAAAAAGAACAAAAATAATGGTTGGGTATATCAAGTATGCATTTGATGGGTTATCCAATTTTGGAATAAGGTTGGATACCACAACAGAAATGATAATTGCGTTGACCGATAAGAGAATGTTGGCCTTTGTGTCGGCAATATCGCTCAACGTCAAGTGATTTTTTAAAGTGACCCTAAAAAGGGTTTGTATGCCCCGATCAGGGCTCTCACTTTTATATTTGGCCTTTAATGCTTCTTTCTTGGCTATTTCTTTTTCAGATTTTTGCTCTTTTTTAAGTCTTTTAATGTTTTTATTCTTACCCGGTTGCCAATGTTCCTGGGCATATCCGGTATTGAAGTGATGCTCTTCTTTCATCATCTGTATATTCGCATTCAACCATTCTCTTGGAGTGTATTCAGCAATCCCCAATAGGGAGAGTTCTTTGCGTAACAACTCGCAGGTCTCCATGTAGCTTTTTTGTCCAAAATGGGAGGCATCGGCATCCCTTATAATTTGTTCTTTTATGGTTTTCGGTTCGTGATACCGTTTCGTTGCCATGATAATGTCCAAAACCTCCTTGATACCATCCGCTTTATAGCCTTGTTTTTCAAGGAATTCCTTGGCAAGGGCACAACTCTTTTCCTCATGATTTTCGCTACCCTTAATATAACCGATATCATGGAGCCATGCGGCTAAAAGCAAGGCTTCGATTTCTTTAGGTTGCAGGTTAAGGGATTCAATTATTTCTTTAGTACTTTTGACCACACGTCGGGTATGTGTTAAATTGTGGTATAAATAATCGCTTTTCAATTCATTGGTCAATAAATTGGTGGCAAAAGATTCAGTTTTTTCGATTATTCCCGACATATATGGTAATTTATGATCCCCCAAAATTACGAAATTAAGAATTTATAGTGTTGATATGCGTAAATATTACTTTTCCTTTCTTCTGTTATTTCTATCGGTAAGTTGTGCGACCTATAAGGCCAAATATGCGGTTATGGAAAACACCTATGATGTACCAACGACGAAAACGCTTTCACATACCCTTTATTTGATTGGAGATGCAGGTTTATCACCAAAGGATGGAATGAACCCTACATTGAAATCATTCAAGAAACGATTGGAAGGGGCAGATCGGAATAGTACCGCCCTTTTCTTGGGGGATAATATTTATCCGGCCGGAATGCCTGATAAAAAAGATGATAAGAGGGCATACCAAGCTGCAAAAAACAATTTGGACGCGCAACTGACAACATTGGAAGACTTTCCGGGGAAAGCCTTGTTTATACCCGGCAACCACGATTGGTACAGTGACGGGTTAAAGGGACTGGCCAGGGAGCAGAAGTATATTGAAAAAAAGCTCGACAGTAAAAAGGTCTTTTTTCCCCAAGATGGATGTCCCATACAAAAGATAGAAGTCAA
>CAZHJO010000747.1:0-1543 GCA_964532755.1 uncultured Maribacter sp.
CCATAAAACTTAGTTGCAATCAATTTTTCGCCTTCATAAACGGAAAAGGTTTTACGGGTCAGCTGAATACCGAACGATCTACCTTTCCAAACGATATCGGTAAGTGTTGCTTCCCCGATATCTTCGTGGTTAAACGGTTTTATGGAGAGTTTATCTTCATCCATTTTTACCCCGAAAGTCCCAAAAACAATGGCCTCTAACCCCGCTCCTGCCGAAATTTCCAAGGGCATTGAAGAACGATCCTGTTCAGGAGTATCAATTCGTGGATTCTGAGGCAGATAAGGAAAATGGTCAACGTATCTACTATTTCTCTTTAGTACGTCCCAACCTTTACCAGCAAAACCTTTTTGGTACAAATTGCGAGATATTCGCCCAGGCATTCCAGCATATTGGCCACCACCGCCCCAATCAGAATCAATTAGATCCCAACGAACAGTATCCCTTCGGGCAATGGAATAGACCCCATATTTACCAAGGAATTCTCCTTCTTGTAAATGACTTACCAATCTATAAGCTTGATCATCTGGCAGAAAATCCGTTCCCAACAAATCGAACAAATGATAGGTCCATATGGTTCCTTTGGTGCCATCAGGATAATAATTATCAAACCATCCCAATTCCTCGTTCCACATGTATTTGTTCACGAGACCTTTCAGCTTTTCGGCATCCTTGAAATACATTTGTTTTAACTTTTTCTCATTTCGTTTGGCCGCCCAATCGGACATGGTATACAACAAGTCTATTGTCAAGGTATTGGTAATGGGAACCACATGGTTATAACCATCGGTGCGGATTTCTATAATCTTCTCTGTGTTATAGCCCACGTCAATCAGTCCCAAATCATTGGTGTAATTGGTTTGAAGTTCAGCTACCCAACGTTGCATCCATTCCCACACAGAAACTCCTGCTGCTTTTTCATCAAAAATGGAATAATCGCCTGTATGCCTAATATAGGCTTCAATCATGAGTTGCAATGCAAAAGGTTCTTGAATGTATAGAATATCCCAATGTGCCCCGTTCCAACCCACATAGGTCCTTTTCAACTGCACCTGTTCAAAATCAGTTAAAATGGCTTTTTTTAGACTTTCTGGATCTAGCATTGCGATGACATCCGAGGCATAGGACGTATCCCAGCTTATGGTATAGGGCCATGTCCCCACGGCCCAAAACACATCCGAAATATAACTTGGGTTCTCATAGCGACTCATCAATACCGAAAGCATGCAACGGTAATAATACTCCTCTAGCTGTTTGTTCTTACTCGTAAATTTTGGAAGCTTATTGTAAGCCCAAGACAACATTTCACGTGTCTTCATTTCAGCCTTTAGCATTCTGTCCTTTATGTTGTTCTGACTTATTGCTGGAGCACCATCTTTTGGCTCGTAAAACTGTACAGAGAAAAAATAAGTTTCAGTCTCCCCTGGTTTTATATTGATTTCGAAACCTTTATCGCTTGTTGTTCCTATAGATGAAGATACACGCACATGGGCCAATTCACTGCCTAAAGTGAAAGCATCAAGGGAATCCGCTTTGTTTGAACCCT
>CAZHJO010000748.1:0-1532 GCA_964532755.1 uncultured Maribacter sp.
AGTCATGACCATGCTAGGGGAGCCATGACGATTAGGGCTGCTGAAGTGTCTTCAAGTGGCACTATAAGTAATGAACATTTATTGGATGAAAGAACCTGCGATTGTTGCCAGACGACAGCTGCTATCACCGCAAATGGACCAGTTGTTATTTATCGAGACCGGTCAGAAGATGAGGTTAGGGATATGTCTATCGTAAGGCTTGTTGATGGAGCTTGGACATCCCCAAAAACCATCCACAATGATAATTGGCAAATCAAGGGTTGCCCTGTAAATGGCCCGAAATCCGCGGCCATTGATAATAACTTAGTGGTTGCCTGGTTTACGGAGGCAAATCAAGAAGCCAAGGTAAAAGTGGTTTTTTCTTCAGATGGAGGTGAAAATTTTGAGGAACCTTTTCAAATAGGTGATGCTAATGCAATAGGAAGAGTGGACATAGCCCTTATTGATCCCCAAAATGCGATTGTAAGCTGGATGGAAACTATTGATAATGAAGCCCAGCTTAAGGCCGTTAAGGTTCAGAAATCCGGAAAAATGGGTATACCTGTGATAATTAGTAGGTTGGAAGCTTCCAGAAAAACAGGATTCCCTCAAATGGCGTTGGTGGGTGAAAAAGTGTATTTCGCTTGGACTGATGTCACCAATGAAATTGAGACGGTAAAGACGGCCTATGTGATGTTGGATTTATTCTCGAAATAAGAGTCTCTATAGAATTCACCAAAAAAAATACTACCATACCGCATTCGCATTCTTCCAATGCTTTCCGAATTTACATTGACTTGTTTTAAACCCTTAATCTTTATAAAAAGTTGCTAGTGGGTCATTGTCTGTTTAATTGTCTATGGCATAATCGGCATTATTAGTCAGTATGCATTTTGGGCCAGGGTTATTATAGGCTTTAAGAAGATTCAAATGATGAACATGCGATTTATCGGATAATCCTTACGATATTGGTCGCTTTTATCGAATAAAAAGTGTGGGTTGTTAAAATTTATAATATATTGTAAGCATATTTAAAGGTCAATACCTATTTTTTTATCTGTTTTGTAAGAAAATTGACCATAAATATTTAAATGCTGACCACATGCCCCATATTCAAGAGTTGTTTTCGAACATATACTTCATTATATGTGTTTCCGCCATCGTAGCATGGGGGTTAAGCCTTAGAATGTTTCCTGTTATTATTTATGTGGCCCATAAGAGGAGGCTTACCGATACCCCGGAAGAGCGAAAATCGCATTTTACCGAAGTTCCGAACTTAGGGGGAGTGGGATTGTACCTTGCTTTTTCGCTGGCCATGATCCTCTTTGGGATGACCGTGGCATTGGATCGGCCTGAATTGATCCAATTATTGTCGGTCCTAGGAGCTACCATGATCTTATTATTTTTGGGTATCAAGGATGATCTGGTTTTACTTTCCCCCAGAAAAAAGTTTGTGGGCCAAGTTATTGCGGCAGGGATTGTCATTTTTATGACCGATGTGCGTATTCAGAGTTTCGAAGGGCTTTTAGGGATAGGGGATCTCCCATATGTCG
>CAZHJO010000749.1:0-1530 GCA_964532755.1 uncultured Maribacter sp.
TTAGTCATGGTCTTTTATGTCTATACATTCTTCACTGCGAGAGTACAACAAAGAAGATATCCTGGAGATCATCGTCTTTAAGGACCTGTTCCTGAAACCATATAAGTAAAATTCATAGGTGTTCGGGATTAATTATGTTTCACATCAATAAGTTATAGCAAACTCCTTTAGAAACCGTTAAATTATTTGTGCAACCAAGTCATTTAACGGAAAAAAAAGGAGTTCGCCGTGGCAAAAGATAACATTCTAGATATCCTTAAGCAAACTATTAAGCACGCGATACCTGCACAAGACAAACGAACCACGCTTCCTCATTTAGAGTTTGTCTCCGGCTTTATCTTCTGCTTCATCGGAGATACGAAGACTTCCTCTATTGAAGCGATTAGAAGATTTATGATCTGTACGTTTGGGGTTCGGATCAGTAAAGGTGCATTCTGGGAACGTTTATCAAGAAATAGATTGAAAAACATGCTGCAACACCTGGTGGCAGACTTAATAAAGAAAACCCCTTCATTAGCCATTGTGGGAGAAGAAATACTCGATAAACTAAAGGTAACTTCTATACTACTCATTGATTCCAGCTCTATAACGCTCTGGGATGGCGCCAAGAAGTCCTACCCAGGAAGCAGAAGTTATGCAGGAATAAAATGGCACGCCTGTTTCAATCTTTTGTCTGGAAAAATGGAGTGGTTTTCGACAACGGCGACCTCAGTACATGACCGAAAGTGTTTTCCGAATGTCGGTTCATTAAAAGGAAAACTCATCATTTTTGATTTAGGTTATTGGGACTATGGTCTATTTCATGCGATCAATCTGGCACAAGGGTTCTTTCTATCAAGGGTGAAAACGAATGCGGTGATCACTATTAATAGAGTTGTAAAAGGCATTGGAAGCCAGCTAGAGGGTGTAAAGCTTTCTTCCGATCATCTGAAGAAAAGACGTAGAAGTATCGTTGAATTTATTGGGGAAATTGGCAGCGCAGAGAGTTCGAAATGTTATCGAGTTATCGGGTTTTGGAATGCGGCAGACAAAAAATATCACTGGTATGTTACCAACCTTCAAGTACCCGCTGTTGCGATTTATTCGCTTTACCGAATACGCTGGCAAATCGAGTTAATTTTCAAAGGATGCAAACGCTCATTAAACGTAGATGAAAAGGTGACATCAAACAATGATAACATTATCGAATCACTTGTGCTCTCTACAATCATCGCGAGCTTTGCGATACATATTGTATTTCACGAGGGAGCAAAAGGGCTTACAGCGAAAGAAAAGTTATCAATATCATTTCAGCGGCTAAGTCATATCGTTGTTTTATTGTCGAAAGATTTTATAAGATATTTAACCTTGGATTACCATCTTAGAGAGCTTAAAGATAAGATAATTCTTCTTTCGTGTGAAATATTTGAGAAAAACCATAGACATCGATCCACGACATTACAGCTTTTAGCAGCAGAATTGGAGTGCGATTAAAATCCCGAACACCTATGCCGGCCAACTATTACGAAGATGGAATCGATCAGCTCCACT
>CAZHJO010000750.1:0-1530 GCA_964532755.1 uncultured Maribacter sp.
TGGTCAAGAACAAAGCACCCCGGAATATCGCCCATATCATTCCCTTGATATTGGCTTATCAGGCCATTCCGGCAATTTTCAGGGACTTTCCTTCAACGGAAATATTCGTTACCAAGACTATTGAGGTTTTTGCAATTGTGCTCTTTTTATGGATTATTAAGAGCTTTTTGCATACCATCAAGGATTTTTTCAAAACCCTGCCTACCCTAAAGGATAAACCCATTGATAGCTACATTCAGGTTTTTATGATATTTGCCTGGGCCATAGGATTGCTATATGCCTTTTCTATTGTTACCGGGGTCGAATTGTGGAAATTCTTGACTGCCTTGGGCACGGCATCGGCCATCATCATTCTTATTTTCAAGGATACCATTCTTGGATTTGTTGCCAGTATTCAGGTTTCCATTAACGATATGGTGCGCATTGGTGATTGGATCACCTTTGAGAATTATGGGGCCGATGGTGATGTTATAGAAATAAACCTTGCCACTGTTAAAGTCCAAAATTTTGATAAGACCATTACCACTATTCCAACCTATGCCTTGATTTCAGATTCATTCAAGAATTGGCGCGGTATGAAGAATTCCGATGGTCGGCGCATGAAAAGGGCTTTGATCATAAAACAGGAAAGCATACACTTCTTGACCAATGAGGAGATTGAATCCCTTAAAAAGATCGAAATGATCACGGAATACCTTGAAAATCGGAATAAAGCCATAGCCACTTTCAATACTGAGAATGAAATCGACAAGTCTATCTTGATCAATGGTAAGAATCTTACGAATATTGGCGTTTTCAGGAAGTATATTGGCAATTACCTACAACAGCATTCCGGAGTCAACAAGGATATGACCCTAATGGTACGACAGTTAGCGCCCACCTCCCAAGGATTACCCATAGAGATCTACGCTTTTAGCAGCGATAAACGCTGGGCGAATTACGAATACATAATGGCCGATATTTTTGATCATCTTTTGGCAGCTATACCCTATTTTGGTTTGGAAGGATTTGAACTACCCAGCAGCACTAATTTTAGTGCTAACCAAACGCAATGACTATTCGACGTCGAGCAATTTTTTACTCAATACCGAAGCTTGTTAAGCGTCATTGCCAAAAGAACCAATAGAAACTTTGCTCCTATTTCAAATTATTTAGAATGAAGTCCAGGGTAGTATTCGTATTCAAGTTTTCATGATAAGCCAGGTTTTGATGCGTAATGGTCTTGGCCAAACCTAAATGTTGTAGGTATTTAACGCTTTCCTCAAACTCCAGGGTAACCTTTCCGGTCAGCATGCTATCCATTGGATCTTCTTTAAGATAACGTTTGTATATTTTACGAAGTCCACTTAGATAAAGACGATCTTTAGTGAAACCACCACCTCTATGTGCCCTTAAAGTGATGGTAAAGGCCTCTTCCCTATTGAGTTTGTATTGATTATGGATTAGGTCGAAGGTATCTGCAAATGAGTATCCCTTGATCAAACTATCCGAAGCCAAAACGCGATACGCGAGTTCCTTTAATCGTTTCAA
>CAZHJO010000751.1:0-1525 GCA_964532755.1 uncultured Maribacter sp.
ATATGAGAGTTTCTCTTCTTTATTTGTTGATTCTTTTTATTCTCCCTTCAGTAGTGAATTCCCAAGATTTTAAATCTATTGTGGCCTTCGGTGACAGCTTTACGGATAATGGCCATATTGATGGGCATGGCTTTAATAGAGACTCCAATGGTAAAGTCTGGGTAGAACATCTTAAAGATATGCTTGGTTGTGAAATACTCGACAATAGAGCTTGGGGAGGTGCTAGAACGGATAACGGCCATTTTATGGGCTATGATTGGTCGGGATTCAATTGGCAGGTAGACAAGTACGAACAGATTTACGATTCGGAGCATACCCTGGTAACAGTTTGGATTGGGGTGAACGATTATTGGGACGCTAAGGAAAATCCCAAAAATTCTGTCGACAACATTAGAAACGGGCTTACGAAACTCATCGGGAAGGGAGCTAAAAACATAGTGGTCTTTAATAACTTTGACCTTACAATATCGCTGGGTTATGGCCCCACCACGGAGTACCACAACCTTATTCCTGAAGTAAAGAAGTTGACCAAGGAATTCAACGTTGGACTGCATAAGATGCTTTATGACAAAAAGTTGGGCTTGTCAAAAAGACATCCTGAAATTAATATCTATTATATCGACATCTATTCTTTCATGAACGATCTTATAACTGCAAATGATTTCAAAAACGCCCCTTGGAAAGATGAGACCTATACCTATCCCGACCCCAAAAAATACTTGTGGTATGATGAATGGCATCCGATGACCCATTGCCATTATCAAATAGCGGAAATGGTTTTGAAAGAACTTGGAAAATAGCATTATTGAGCTGATAATGGCCGGAATTATATATTCGTTTAACCGATGTTCAACCACTGACTCATGATAAAATTCTTTAGAAAGATTAGACAAGACCTGTTAAAAAAGGGCAATACGGGCAAATACCTTCAATACGCCATTGGGGAGATTGTTCTTGTGGTTATCGGTATTCTTATAGCTTTAAGTATCAATAATTGGAATGAAGGGCGTTTGATGAGAAAAGCTGAATTGAATTTTTATCGCAATACCAAGCAACGACTTTTGGATGATGCGAACAATATTGCTGCAGAACTAAGATTCAATAACAATTCTACTGAACAATACAAATATGCCATAAAACTTATTGAGACCAAGGATAAAGGTAAAAAAGACACTTTAGGTAAAATTGCGGTGAATCTTATTGACTATTCCGATTTTGACGGTCAAGGTAATATTTATGAAACGATGGTGAATAGTGGGAACATTAAATTGCTCCATAACGAAAAAATTATAGGAAATCTTAGGCGATTGGAAGAAACTTATTTCTATTTGAATAGAATGGAGGCCATTCATTTCGAAGCAGTGATGTCTTTTATTCCTGAAGTAAGTCAGATTACGCATTTGCGAACAGGTAAAGTTGAAAATGAGGACTATTTATATGGGTTTATGTTTGAGAATCTCTTTGTTTTGGCCCTTAAATTGACGTCTGAAAAAGACGAGGTTTACATTCGTATATTAAACGAAAT
>CAZHJO010000752.1:0-1522 GCA_964532755.1 uncultured Maribacter sp.
TATCTTCACTTCAGGAAAAGCGTTGGCCACCACTGGTGGGCATGCCGATCCCACAAATGGAATGAAGAAAGAGTTGATGAAAGATCCCGGACCCAAGGAAGGTGTTGTGAATTCTCCTGAGGATGCAAAAAAGGCAGTTCGCCAGCGCTATAAAAATGGGGCCGACCTGATAAAAATTACAGCAACCGGGGGTGTGATGAGCGTAGCCAAAAGTGGACATAATCCGCAGTTTACATTGGAAGAAATTAAGGCTGTAACAAGTACTGCCAAGAACTATGGTTTTTCGGTCGCGGCCCACGCCCATGGCGATGAAGGAATGAAATTGGCAGTTCTTGGCGGTGTAAATACAATTGAACACGGTTCTTTTATGAGTGAAGAAACCATGGATCTAATGATCAAACATAAGTGTTATTTGATTCCTACTATTAGTGCTGGACGGCAAGTAGCTGAAAAAGCAAAAGTACCTGGATTCTTTCCACCAGTAGTAGCAAGGAAAGCATTGGAAATAGGGCCAATTCACCAAGCGACTATGGCCAAGGCTTATCAAAAAGGCGTTCCCATGGGTTTTGGAACCGATGCCGGTGTATTTCCGCATGGTACAAATGCTATCGAATTCAGTTATTTGTTGGAATCTGGGATACCCGTCAAGGAATCGCTAAAAGCTGCCACGATAGTCAATGCCAAACTTTTGGATATGGCCGATCGATTGGGGCAACTGAAAGAAGGATTTCTTGCTGATATCATAGCAGTCAATGAAAACCCGGAAAAAAACGTGTCTACTTTGGAAAATGTCGTCTTTGTAATGAAAGAAGGTGTTGTTTATAAAATTGAATAAACCAAAACCAGTGTAGGAAACGTATCTAGTTTATGAAACTGGATTTTCCTAATAGTACTGCGCTTTTACAAGGTGCACAAGATGCGCTATTATATAAAAAGATAGTTGCCCAAATAAAAAAGGATTTTGGCCTCGCGAATATTCCTATTGACCTCCACAATGATGTATCCCCGATTGATTTGCAGACTTTTCTACATGAGAAAATCTACTATTTGATACTGGAGAAGTTCACTGATTACTTGAATTTGCTTTATGTTATAGATGTTCCCGAAAAGGCGTTCAAACAAATTCAGGTCACCGATGTTGTCGAGGTTGCTGAACAGGTATCATTTTTGGTTTTAAAACGGGAACTTCAAAAAGTATGGTTAAAAGAGAAATACGCCTCTTAAAAATACACACGCACAAAAGGCATCCAGTCATTAGCATAGATACTTTTGTTCTCGTCATATAGTACATCGTATCGAATTCCGACGGTTACATTCCGATTGCTATATCCTATACCTAGAAAAAGAGCAGGAGACCAATAGTTATCCTCTAGGTTTTCACCAATGAGGCCGTAAGTCCTATTGATTCTTAATTGTTCAAATTCACCAGAAAATTGTATATAGGGGATGGGATTAAATAACGAAAGAATGCTTCCACCGTAGGCAAAGAGTTTGTCTTCATTATACTTTGCATAATTAAAAT
>CAZHJO010000753.1:0-1518 GCA_964532755.1 uncultured Maribacter sp.
TTGGCAAAAGTCCGTTTTTTGGCTGCATACGATCTTTAAACAAGAACGGACGATATGTAAGGTCGGTTCATTTGAGCCTCTCTCCCATTCTAAAAGGACTATGGGTCTCTTTGACAAGTAGCAAGAAAGTGATTGGGGGTGTGGCACATGAGAAAGTTGAAGATTTGATATTCATTAAGGAGTTGATGGAAACAGGGAATCTAAAACCAGTCATTGACCGCATTTATTCATTGGAACAAATTCCTGAGGCCCATGCATATGTTGAAAAAGGGCATAAAAAAGGAAATGTGGTCATACGGGTTGTCCCGAATAATGAGACGACTTGATTATAAGAAATGAAGACACCAAGATCGGTTAAATCTTGGTGCCTAATTATTTTGGTATGGATTTTTAATTAAGAACAGGAGTAACCACAACACTTCTGAATTCAACAGGGCCATGATCTCCTTGAATCATAAACGATCCTGGTTCAGCTTCATTATTATCCAATGCTCCCCCAGTCATACCGGGAATGTTTTGATTGGTTATTATTTCCTTGCCATTGGCGACAATGGTGATTCGTCTTCCAATCAAGGTAATATCATATTCTTGCCACTCCCCAGCTGGTTTAGCCACCATTTCATTTGGGGTAAGAAAACCATAAATACCGCCAAACAAAATGCTCGAGGGCTCTAATCCAATATTATCCGCAATCTGTACCTCATATCTTCCGCGAAGGTATATTCCACTATTGCTTCCTTCTGGGTAACGAAACTGCAGATGCAGTTTAAAATCCTTGAACTTCTCTTCAGAAACCAAATTGGCGCCCGTTTTTTCACTGATCAAAATTCCATCTTTAATCTTCCATTGGTTCTCTCCCATTGCCTGCCATCCATCTAAATTCTTACCATTGAACAAGGCTTTCGGTTCTCCCCAGACCGGATTCTCATTATAGGTAAGCTTAGGTGCTCGGGTCCCAACCCAATCATAGGTTTTTCCATCAGTATATAAAAGGGTTCCTTTCAGTGCTCCATCCATCAGTTCACCATTAAACTGCAAAAGATCTCCGGTTTCCCATTGTGGTGGAATGTCGAATGAGAATTTGTCATCCTTCAACTTGATTTCAGAAATGGGACGTGCACTACCGTTCATGAATACAAAACGGCCTACCAACGTGCTTAAACCGGAATGTTTTACCTCAAGCCAAGAGGGGACTTCTTTGCCGTCATAGGACAGTTTTAAGTTCCATTTCCCCTCCAATGATTTTGGTTCTTGTGCATTTAATTGAAGTGCAAGGGTCGCGATTAAAAAAAACACGATTGTTTTTACTTGATTAATTTTCATTTTGAAATGATTATATGTTATAATTTATGTTAGCTTAATTCACATTTTATTTCCTACATCCTTTTTTTCTTCTCGTATCAATCAAATAAATGATTTTCCATTCTTCACCATCTTTGAACAATTGAAATGAATTTACCCCGCAATGGCTAAAAGCATCATTATACCAAAACTCATAAGGTGTCCAAGCGTTCGCCA
>CAZHJO010000754.1:0-1515 GCA_964532755.1 uncultured Maribacter sp.
GCCTTTTCAGCTTGGTTCCAAAATCGTTGTTTGATGTGAATGAATTGGCAAATTATCTAAAGTTCAATTCCAAGATTCTAGCTAATGATCATATTGCCTATGACGAATTGGACAACTATGACATGGTCAATGTTTATGTGCCATTCGTAAACATTAACAACTATATTTTTGATTTATTCGGGGAATTTGAATACAAACATAATGGTACTGTTTTGGTACAGGCATTATTGAATAATTCCGGTGCGGGCAAAGAACCCATTTGTTACGCACATTTGGATGGTCATCAAATGGATATAACCATTATAGCACAGAAAAAACTATTGTTCTTCAATAGTTTCAATATTACTTCCAAAGAGGATTTTATATACTATTTGCTCTTTACGATGGAACAATTAAAATTGGATACGGAGAGTACCAAACTAAAACTTTTTGGTTCGATTGAAGAAGGAGATGAGCTGTATAATCTTTGTTATGAATATATCAAGGACATATCGCTTTACATCCCTTCAGTAGCCACAATCCCAATGGCCACGGCTAATCAAAAATCATTGGATTTTACCGTTTTAAGTGCCTTGTAATGCGAATTATATCAGGGAAACATAAGGGAAGAAGAATATCCGCTCCCAAAAAATTACCAGTACGCCCTACCACGGATATGGCCAAGGAAGCCCTTTTCAATATATTGAATAACACCTACTATTTTCAGGATATTTCCTTACTGGACCTTTTTGCAGGTACAGGTAATATAAGTTTTGAATTTGCATCGAGGGGTACAAAAGAATTGATTGCGATTGATGCAGATTATAGGTGTATTAAATTCATTGATAAAACCTCTAAAGAACTTGATTTGGGAATTTCGACCATAAAAAGCGATGCTTTTGCTTTTTTAGAAAAATCAACTTTAAAGGCCGATGTAATTTTCGCAGACCCACCTTACGATCTTTCTAGGGAGGATTTTGCAAGAATTCCAAAATTAATCTTCAAAAACAATATGCTCAATGAAGGAGGGATATTGATTATAGAACATTCGAAACATACAGACCTCTCCTATTTGGAACATTTTTCAAATGAAAGAAGATATGGGGGTAGTGTATTTAGTTTTTTTGAACAATAGGTCTAAAAAGAGGCCTCCCCACAAACTTTATGGAGCGTAGCCCTAATGCCCAGGCTTTTTACAGCCATCATTTATTTAATTAAGAACAAGGACGCATTAAAAAAGCAGGTCATAAGCCGGATTCTGTTAAGCCATAATGACCCCCCTTATCATTTATCTGGACCTTTGGTTGCCCAAAGGCTCTAACCGCCTACCCTTCAGCTCGGGCGTGCAGCCCTCAATCACTGATTTACATGACGTTTCACCATATAGAGTTTACCTGATTTCACTACAGCATTACCTGTACATACTTTCTGTTGCACTTGTCCGTCCCGCCTAAGCGGGAGACGGGTATTACCCGCTATAATGCACTGTGGTGTCCGGACTTTCCTACCTGAAGGTAACCATCAGATCGATAAGGT
>CAZHJO010000755.1:0-1515 GCA_964532755.1 uncultured Maribacter sp.
GGTTCTCATAGATGGCATGCCCATTGTGAGCGGTTTGGGAACGGTATATGGACTTTCAGGCATTCCCAATTCTCTTATAGAACAAATGGAGGTTGTAAAAGGCCCGGCTTCTACTTTATACGGAAGCGAAGCCGTTGGCGGACTCATCAATATTATTACCAAACACGCCCTTAATGCTCCGGAGTTTGTCACCGATGGGTTTGTTACCGGTTGGGGTGAATACAATCTCGATATTGGCACCAAAATTGGAGTAGGCCAAAATACCGATGTATTGCTAGGCGTAAACTATTTTAAATATGACATCCCTGTAGATAACAACGGGGACAATTTTACTGATGTTACTTTGCAGGACCGGATCTCCATTTTCCAGAAATGGGATTTTAAACGGGACCATGCCCGTGTTTTTTCTTTGGCAAGTCGTTTTTTTTATGAAGATCGCTGGGGTGGAGAGATGCAATGGACCCCTGAGTTTCGAGGTGGCGACGAAATTTATGGCGAAAGCATCTATACGCGAAGATGGGAAGTTTTGGGAAAATACCAATTGCCCATAAAAGAAAAAATCTTATTCTCCTTTTCGTACAATGACCACAACCAGAATTCAGTATATGGCGATCTGCCTTACCTGGCCGACCAGCGAATAGGTTATGCACAACTTACTTGGGACAAAACCGCGGGTAAAAACGATCTATTATTTGGCAGCGCGCTGCGCTATAATTATTATGATGACAGCACCGCCGCCACAACCGATTTACGAGGGAACGAACCCGATAGAGTTTGGATTCCCAGTCTGTTCGCACAAGACGAAATTGCCATTGCCAAAAATCATTCCTTACTCCTTGGGATTCGGTATGATTACGACCAGAGACACGGATCTATATTCACTCCGAGGACAGCGTACAAATGGAAACTGACAGACAGTGACATTGTACGATTTAATGCGGGAACGGGCTTCAGGGTAGTCAACCTCTTTACCGAGGAACACGCCGCGCTAACCGGGGCTAGGGACGTTGTGATTGCTGAAGCTTTGAAACCGGAACGTTCCATCAATTTCAATCTTAATTATCTCAAAAAGATATACCATGATAGCGGTACCTTCCTCGGATTAGACGCATCTGTTTTCTATACCTATTTCAATAATGTGATCCTTCCCGATTACGATACAGATCCCAACCTTATCATTTATGATAATTTGGAGGGCAGATCCGTTTCCAAAGGAATAAGTGCCAATATAGATGTTGCTTTTGCCAATGGATTAAAAGTGCTTCTTGGATCCACACTAATGGATGTCAGCAATACGGAAAACGGTGTCAGCAAAAGACAGATCCTCACAGAAAGGTTTACAGGAACATGGAACGTATCTTATGAATTCAGGGGACTGAATCTTGGGGTGGACTACACGGGAAATCTCTATGGCCCTATGCGTTTGCCTCTTTTAGGCGAGTTAGATCCCCGGCAGGAATTTTCGCCCACATGGAGCATCCAGAACATACAGTTCACGTATAAAGGACTGGATCA
>CAZHJO010000756.1:0-1512 GCA_964532755.1 uncultured Maribacter sp.
ACACATTCGCGAGTTATGATTCACCAGCCTATGGGTGGTGCGCAAGGCCAAGCAAGTGATATTGAAATTACAGCAAGGGAAATCTTAAAGCTAAAAGAAGAGCTTTATCAAATCATTTCCAAACATTCGGGACAAAAATTGGACAAGGTTCATGAAGATAGCGACAGGGATTATTGGATGAAAGCCGAAGAAGCCATGAAATATGGCATGATTGACGAAATACTCGTAAGAGACAGTGATTAATTTCGACGAAATGCGAAGAATTTAGTGTTTGTTTCGAACAACTATAAACCAAAAAGCAAATTCTATCGTTACTATTCTTGGTAGATATATAAATTGATATGGCAAAGGAAAATTTGGAATGTTCTTTTTGTGGTAGAAAAAAACCGGAGACCAATCTTCTGATTGCTGGTTTGGATGCGCATATATGCGATCGTTGTATAGAACAGGCCCACGGTATTGTAGCTGAGGAGTCTAGCCAATCGAAGACCAATGACCTATCTTCTGAACTGATACTCAAAAAGCCCCTGGAAATCAAGGAATTCCTGGATACATTTATTATTGGTCAAGAACGTACTAAAAAGGTAATGTCGGTTGCGGTTTATAATCATTATAAAAGACTATTGCAACCACATTCCAAAGAAGATGATATTGAAATCCAAAAGAGCAATATTATAATGGTTGGCCAAACAGGTACGGGCAAAACTCTAATGGCAAAAACAATTTCCAAAATGCTCAATGTACCTTTGGCTATTGTTGATGCAACCGTTCTCACTGAAGCCGGATATGTTGGCGAAGATGTTGAAAGTATTCTTACCCGTCTCTTACAAGCTGCTGATTATAATCTTGAAAAGGCTGAACGAGGAATTGTATTTATTGATGAAATAGATAAAATTGCCCGGAAGAGTGATAACCCTTCCATAACTAGGGATGTTTCAGGTGAAGGAGTTCAACAAGGCCTGCTTAAACTTTTAGAAGGAACCGTGGTCAATGTACCACCTAAGGGAGGACGAAAGCATCCTGATCAAAAATTCATTGAGGTAAATACTGAAAACATACTTTTCATTGCAGGTGGTGCCTTTGATGGTATTGAGCGCGCAATTACAAAGCGTTTGAATATGCAAGCAGTAGGCTATAGTGCTTCAAAGGCTGATGAAAGTTTAGATGAAGCCAACATATTGCAGTATATAATACCAAAGGATTTAAAAGAATTCGGGCTTATTCCAGAAATTATAGGAAGACTGCCTGTGTTGACACATATGAATCCGTTGGATGAAAAAACATTAAGGGCCATTCTTACAGAACCTAAAAATGCCATTATCAAACAATACGAGAAGTTATTCGGGATGGACGGTATTTCATTTACCATCACAGAACAAGCTCTGGATTATATAGTTAAAAAGGCTGTCGAGTATAAACTTGGTGCGAGGGGCCTTCGTTCACTATGTGAGGCTATTTTTACCGATGCCATGTTCGAAATGCCAAGTACCGGCGAAACGGAATTCAAGGTTT
>CAZHJO010000757.1:0-1508 GCA_964532755.1 uncultured Maribacter sp.
CTTGGTTAAATACCTATCAGCTCCAAGTTTTAAGCCTTTTTCAATATCTGAAACTTTATTTTTAGCCGTTAAGAACACTACCTTGGTGTTCTTGAGCGCTTTATTGTTCTTTATGTGTTCCAAGGTCTGATAACCATCTACATTCGGCATCATGATATCCAATAAAACAACATCAGGCACATTGCTTTCTAAGATCTGCAATGCTTCACTACCATCTCTCGCTATATATACTTCAAAATCCTGTTTTTTGAACGCATATTCCAAAGTCATTACAATATTTGGTTCGTCATCGACGATCAATATTTTTTTCATTGTCAATAGTGCTTACAATTTAACTAAATGGCAGCTTAAAACCAAAGGTCGAGCCAACTTTAGAACCTTTTTCCACCCAAATTTTTCCATTGTGTTTTTCAATAATTTGTTTACTTATGGCCAAACCTAGTCCGCTGCCTTCCGGCTTTAGCGTATTTTGGTTTTTAGACTGATAGAATTTATCAAAAATGTAGTTGATATCCTCTTCGGGGATTCCTTTGCCATTATCCGCAACATATACTTCGACACAGCCATTTCCTAGCTTATAATCCAAGGTGATTACTCCTTTTTCAGGTTCACAGAATTTAATTGAATTAGAGAGTAAATTCGTAAGCACCTGAAGGATCCGATCCTCATCATAGGGCAGTTCAAAGTTGAAACTGTTCTTGTTCACAATCTTGATCTCCCTATTGGCCGCTATGTGCTGTATGCTGCCAATTGCTTTTTTCAAGGTTTTTTGAATGTTTCTTTTTTTAAGGTTAAGCTGTTGTCTCCCTGTTGAAAGCTTTTCGAAATCAAGGATGTTGTTGATCAACCGGGACAGACGATCAGAGTCACTCACAATATTCTTCAGAAATGTTTGCCTAGCTTCAGCAGGCATATCACCGTCCTCATCCATTAGAAGTTCAGAAGCGGCACGAATACCTGTAATTGGTGTTTTCAATTCATGGGCAATGGTATCTAAAAATTCATCCTTTTGTTTGTCTTTGACAACAAGTTCATCATTGGCATCTTTTAACTGTGATGTAAGGTTTGTAAGTTCTGCGGATTTTTCCTGAAGTACCTTATTACTACTTAGGGTTTCTTTAGATTCTTCCAATATTTTTAACACTTCGGGCAAACTAATTTCCTGCTCTTTTACGACCCCAGCTATAAGTATTTTAGCTGAAGCACCACCAATGCTGCCCGTCAATAGTTTTTCGGAAAAATTTATCAACCGGGCATCGGCCATTTGAGTATCACTGTGGATATCATATTTTCTGAAGAAAAGGTTCAAAGCACGTTGTGTTCTGGCTTCCCCTAAAAATTTGATCAATACATTTTTAATATCCGCCACATATGCTTCCCCTTTCCAAACAAGGGCACTATCCTGCAAAGAGGAAAAATTCTTACTATCTACAAACATTTCGGCATAATTACGCTCCCTGTAATTTCCTTTAGATGATAAAGAAATCACTAAATACGTCATTGTATTT
>CAZHJO010000758.1:0-1507 GCA_964532755.1 uncultured Maribacter sp.
TCGGCATTCGGAGTGTCTTCTACAAATTGGCAAATGTAACCGGACAAGGGTTACTGGTTATCCTCGCCGGATTCCTAGAGAACTATTATGGCGATAATACCAAGGCATGGTCGATAACAATGATTGTTGCAGCCTTGTTGATGCTGAGTTTGACCATTACTAATTTCTTTGTGACCCCCAAATATGAATCCTCAGACGCAATTGTTACCGAAAAACCCTTAGGTTTTATCGAGGTCTTCTCATCGTTCTTCAAAAAAAAAGGTATGGGAATCTCATTGGCCTTTGTACTCTTTTTTCGCTTGGGTGAATCCCAATTGGTGAAAATGGCTTCACCCTTTTTCCTTGATTCCGTGGAGAAAGGTGGATTGGGATACTCTACGGCCGAGGTTGGAACCATTTATGGCACTATAGGGGTCTTAATGCTTACCGTCGGTGGAATACTTGGTGGAATTCTTATATCGAAAGATGGACTTAAAAAATGGATGCTGCCCATGGTATTAGCCATAAATGTGCCGAATGCCTTTTATGCTTTTTTAGCCATAACCAACACTACAAATATTGTTGCCGTGGTTACTACGGTTGTGTTGGAACAATTTGGGTACGGATTCGGTATAGCGGGTTTTATGGTATATCTCATATATATTGCAGAGGGCGTTTCGAAAACCTCCCATTATGCCCTAGCTACGGGATTCATGGCTCTTGGTATGATGTTACCTGGTCTCATAAGCGGTTATGTACAAGAATGGTTGGGTTATGATGGGTTTTTTGTTTGGGTTGTAATTGCTGCCTTACCTGCATTATTCATTTTGAAATATTTAAAATACCCTCCTGATTACGGTAAAAAAGGTGCGAATACCAATGAATAGATTATTAGATTACAAGGAAGCAACGGCTAAACTTTCAAAAAAAGAAAAAATTGGTCAATTGTTTATGCCAGCGGCATTTATCAATGATACTGAGGAAGAAATTCAGATATTGGAACAGCTGATTGTAGAAAACGATGTAGGTGGACTCTGTTTCTTTCACAGTAGAGCAAGTGCCGCCACCAATTTTGAAGGTAAAAAAGAGATCATTCCTAATGAGCAAAGTTTTCAGGCCCTTCAAAAGTTGGTAAAGCGTTATCAAGAAAAAGCAAAATATAGACTCTTAATTGCCATAGATGCCGAATGGGGACTAGCTATGCGCATTGAAAACACAACGCAATACCCTTATGCTATTACCCTGGGTGCTTTACAGGGTAAATCAGATTTGATCTTCCAAGTGGGAAAGAACATTGCCCATGATTGCAAACAAGCAGGTATCCACTATAATTTAGCGCCTGTTTTAGATATTAATAATAATCCGGACAATCCAGTAATTGGGTATCGTTCATTTGGCGAGGACAAAATAAGCGTGACAGAAAAGTCCTCGGCCTATATAAAAGGTGTGCAAAGTGAAGGTATTTTATGTAGTATCAAACATTTTCCAGGACATGGAGATACTGCTGTTGACTCGCATTTGGGGTTGC